>NZ_JBNNVQ010000008.1:106771-137033 GCF_050280625.1 Pseudomonas sp. NPDC089569 | reverse complement strand
CGCGAAGTGGCTCTGCTGCGTGCCTACGCCCGTTACCTGAAGCAGATCCGTCTGGGCTTCGACCTGGGCTACATCGCCAGCACCCTGAACAACCACACCGATATCGCTCGCGAACTGACCCGGTTGTTCAAGACCCGTTTCTACCTGGCGCGCAAGCTCAGCGGCGACGACCTGGACGACATGCAACAACGTCTGGAGCACGCGATCCTCAGCGCCCTGGACGACGTCCAGGTGCTCAACGAAGACCGCATCCTGCGTCGCTACCTGGACCTGATCAAGGCGACCCTGCGCACCAACTTCTATCAGACCGATGCGCACGGCCAGAACAAGTCGTACTTCAGCTTCAAGTTCAATCCGCACCTGATTCCGGAACTGCCAAAGCCTGTTCCGAAGTTCGAGATCTTCGTCTACTCGCCGCGCGTCGAAGGCGTGCACCTGCGCTTCGGCAACGTCGCCCGTGGCGGTCTGCGCTGGTCCGATCGCGAAGAAGACTTCCGTACCGAAGTCCTGGGCCTGGTAAAAGCCCAGCAAGTGAAGAACTCGGTGATCGTGCCGGTCGGTGCCAAAGGTGGCTTCCTGCCACGTCGTCTGCCGCTGGGCGGCAGCCGTGACGAGATCGCGGCCGAAGGCATCGCCTGCTACCGCATCTTCATCTCGGGTCTGTTGGACATCACCGACAACCTGAAGGATGGTGCACTGGTTCCACCGGCCAACGTCGTGCGTCACGACGATGATGACCCGTACCTGGTGGTTGCGGCGGACAAGGGCACTGCGACCTTCTCCGACATCGCCAACGGCATCGCCATCGACTACGGCTTCTGGCTGGGCGATGCGTTCGCATCGGGCGGTTCGGCCGGTTACGACCACAAGAAAATGGGCATCACCGCCAAGGGCGCGTGGGTGGGCGTACAGCGTCACTTCCGCGAGCGCGGCATCAATGTCCAGGAAGACAGCATCACGGTGGTGGGCGTCGGCGACATGGCCGGTGACGTGTTCGGTAACGGCTTGCTGATGTCCGACAAGCTGCAACTGGTCGCGGCCTTCAACCACATGCACATTTTCATCGACCCGAACCCGAATCCGGCGACCAGCTTCGCCGAGCGTCAGCGCATGTTCGACCTGCCGCGTTCGGCCTGGTCGGACTACGACACCAGCATCATGTCCGAAGGCGGCGGTATCTTCTCGCGTAGCGCCAAGAGCATCGCGATTTCCCCGCAAATGCAGGAACGCTTCGACATCAAGGCCGACAAGCTGACCCCGACCGAGCTGCTCAATGCCTTGCTCAAGGCACCGGTGGACCTGCTGTGGAACGGTGGTATCGGTACCTACGTCAAGGCCAGCAGCGAAAGCCACGCCGATGTCGGCGACAAGGCCAACGATGCACTGCGCGTGAACGGCAACGAGCTGCGCTGCAAGGTGGTAGGCGAGGGCGGTAACCTGGGCATGACCCAACTGGGTCGCGTGGAGTTCGGTCTCAATGGTGGCGGTTCCAACACCGACTTCATCGACAACGCCGGTGGCGTGGTCTGCTCCGACCACGTAGTGAACTTCTAGATCCTGCTCAACGAAGTGGTTCAGGCCGGCGACATGACCGACAAGCAACGTAACCAGTTGCTGGCGAGCATGACCGACGAAGTCGGTGGTCTGGTTCTGGGCAACAACTACAAGCAGACTCAGGCGTTGAGCCTGGCGGCCCGTCGTGCCTATGCGCGGATTGCCGAGTACAAGCGTCTGATGAACGATCTGGAAGGCCGCGGCAAGCTGGATCGCGCCATCGAGTTCCTGCCGACCGAAGAGCAACTGGCCGAGCGCGTGGCGGCAGGTCATGGCCTGACCCGTCCGGAGCTGTCGGTGCTGATCTCCTACAGCAAGATCGACCTCAAGGAGCAGTTGCTGGGCTCCCTGGTGCCGGACGACGACTACCTGACCCGCGACATGGAAACCGCTTTCCCGCCGACCCTGGTGAGCAAGTTCTCCGAAGCCATGCGCCGTCACCGCCTGAAGCGCGAGATCGTCAGCACCCAGATCGCCAACGATCTGGTCAACCACATGGGCATCACCTTCGTGCAACGACTCAAGGAGTCGACCGGCATGAGCCCGGCGAATGTGGCGGGTGCCTACGTCATTGTTCGGGACATCTTCCACCTCCCGCACTGGTTCCGTCAGATCGAAGCCCTGGACTACCAGGTGTCCGCCGACGTGCAACTGGAGCTGATGGACGAGCTGATGCGCCTGGGCCGTCGCGCGACGCGCTGGTTCCTGCGTGCCCGTCGCAACGAGCAGAATGCTGCCCGTGACGTCGCTCACTTCGGTCCGCACCTGAAGGAGCTGGGTCTCAAGCTCGACGAACTGCTCAGTGGCGAGATCCGCGACACCTGGCAGGCCCGTTATCAGGGTTACGTCGCAGCCGGCGTGCCGGAGTTGCTGGCGCGCATGGTGGCTGGCACTTCGCACCTGTACACCCTGCTGCCGATCATCGAGGCTTCCGACGTGACCGGCCAGGACGCGGCAGACGTGGCCAAGGCCTACTTCGCCGTGGGCAGTGCGCTGGACATCACCTGGTACCTGCAACAGATCAGTGCCCTGCCGGTGGAAAACAACTGGCAGGCGCTGGCCCGTGAAGCGTTCCGCGATGACGTCGACTGGCAGCAACGTGCGATCACCATCTCCGTCCTGCAACAGGGCGACGGCACCCAGGACGTGGAAACCCGCCTGGCGCTGTGGATGGCGCAGCACGAAAGCATGATCGAACGCTGGCGCGCCATGCTGGTGGAAATCCGTGCCGCCAGCGGCACGGACTACGCCATGTACGCGGTGGCCAACCGTGAATTGCTGGATCTGGCATTGAGCGGTCAAGCGGCAGTACCTGCCGCCGCAGCCCTCGAAATGGAACCGGCGTGATCGGGCGTTGAATGAAAAGACCCGCATCGAAAGATGCGGGTCTTTTTTTTGCCTGGAGGTTTTGCGCTGTCCGGACGGGCGCCATCGCGAGCAGGCTCGCTCCCACATTACACACAGAACCGATGTGGGAGCGAGGCTGCTCGCGATAGAGCCCGGTTGTTCAATGCAACTTTTGACGGTTGTTACTTTCGAGCATCGACACTTTCTCTGTCGGACTGGTCAATAAATTACTGAGCGACTGGTCAAACTTTTGCAGTGCCCTGACTTGCACGTTTTGTTGTTCGTTTATATCGGCAACAATCTCTTCGCTGCGTTTGAAGTCCGCCCAGACCGGACTCAGGGACCTGGCATCCTGTCCTTGTGCCGTACCGATATAGTTGAAGTGACTGTCGTAAAAGTCGGCGCTGACCTTCGCTTCGATATCCGAACTGCGCGAGGTGATCAATTGGCTGCGACTGTCGATGATGGCGACCACATCCGGTTTTGCCGCCCTCAGGCTTTGCATGTCCGGATACACGGTTACCGAACCGAACTGGCGTTGCAGCGAGGCCTTGACCCAGTCGACCGCAAGATCGGGCTTTGACGTATTCACATAGGCATCGTGGATCGATTGCACCAGCAGGCTCTGGCCGAAGCCGGTGCCGGCATTGGCCTGATAGTCCTGCAGGTACGCGCGATTGGCCTGGGTATTGCGACTGTACACGACACCCAGGGACACCCGGCTGCCGCTGGGAACCTGGGTTGCACTGCTTCGACCCACCGGTTCGCTGAACAAACCGTCCAGCGACGAAACTGCCGAAGGTGCCGTGGGAATCGAGCAGCCGGTTAATACCAGCGTTATTGTCAACGTACTGGCAAGCGTAAGTTTCATGGTGTCTCTCCAATGAAACAGGATCGGTCGGGAAGTGTGCTGGCCGAAGTTGATCGGCGCTAACTCCAGACTAAACCGGGAAAGCGGCTTAAGAACAGCCAATAATCCTGGTTATCAAGTCGGTGATAGTTTTATTTGAATTAAGTAACTTCAGTTAATTGCCTGATGAAATAAAAAGGTGCGAATCGAAGTTTCGCACCTTTTTATTTATGGCTATTTGTTCAGCGATCAGTTTTTCAATGGGATCAGCACTTTCTCTTCCGGCGACAACACCATAAACACCAGGAGTTTGGCAGGTTCGGTGGCGCTGGCGTTCTTCGACACCAGGTGTTCGGAGCCGGCCGCTTCATACCAGAATTCGCCCGCCTTATAGGTGACGGCCTTTTCGCCCTTGACCTGAGAGGTGATGGCCCCCGAAAGGACGTAGGCCATGGCGGTGCCGTCGTGTTTGTGGGCAATGGATGACTGGCCGGGCTTGTAGTCCACTTCAATCATCATTGCCTTTTTGCCCGGCACGTTTTTCAGCATTTGGTCCTGCAACACCTTGACCTCTTCCGACGGTGCGCCGGCCTCGTGGGCGAAGGCCGAGGCGCAGACGGTCAGGGTCAGGGCAATAACGGGGACTGCACAGAAGCGCAAAACATTCATGGTTCATTACCTGCGGTGGGTTGTCGGTCAGGAACCAATCTAGTGCGCCACCTGGTGCAATCAAACAGCCAATATTCGGGAAGATCAGGGGGCCAATGCCGGCCCGGAAACGAAAAAAATCGCAGCCCCCCGGCAATGCCTGCAAGGTATCCATACTCTGCAGGCATTGCCGGGGGGCTGCGATCTTTAACGGCTGTTCAGCGGATCGGGAAGCTGTTGAAGTCGACGGCATTGGCCAGCTGGCAATCGATCAGGTCGATGAAACCCTGCACCTGCGGGTCGTTGAAATGCGATTGCATCGCCGCTTCCGACTGCCAATGAGCGCTGACGGTCCAGCGATTACCGTCCTCGGGGCAGCGGTCGACCATATAGGATTCACAGCCTGGCAGTTCACGCAGGGTGTCGACGATTTTCTGCAGTTGCTCGCCCAGCTCTTCCGAGCGGCCAGCGACGGCCTGCACCTTTACGGTATTGATCACTTTGTAGGACATTGCTCGCACTCCTGAATCAGGCTGGACGAATCCTGCTCATTGAGGGTTAAGGCCTTTGCAGGATAGGCCTGTCCCTGCAGACCACCAATAGCCAATCGCCGGATAAAGCCTGAGACCAATCCTTCAGGCCACTTGCTGCAAGATATCGCGCAGGCGGTCCAGGGCGATGTCGATGTCCAGGGTTTCGATGGCGCCAAAGCCCAGGATAAGCCCGTCGCGCGGGGTCTGCTGGTAGTAAAAGCTGTTGATGGGGTAGAGCCCGACTTCGACTTTTTTCGCCAATTCCACCACCAATGCAACGTCGACCGGCACTTTGCACAGCACCGCCATGTGGAAGCCCGCCGTGGTCGGCACCGCTTCGAGCCATGGCGAGAGATCGCCGGCCATGCGCGCCAGAATCCGCTCACGCCTGCCCGCATAGATCGTATGGCAGCGGCGGATGTGCTTGAGCAGGCAGCCTTCGGCGATGAACTTGGCCAGTGCCCACTGGGGCAGGGTGGAGGTATGCAGGTCGGTGAGCTGCTTGGCCCGCACCACGGCTTCGAGAATCGCCGGCGGCAGGATTGCGTAGCCCAGGCGCAACTCCGGCAGCAGGGTTTTGGAGAAGGTCCCGACGTAAGCGACGATCCCGCGTTCGTCCATGCTTTGCAACGAATCGGCAGGCCGGCCTTCGTAGCGGAATTCGCTGTCGTAGTCGTCTTCGATGATGATCGCGCCCAGTTCATGGGCCCTGGCCAGCAACGCCACTCGTCGCTCCTGGCTCATGGGCATGCCCAGGGGGAACTGGTGCGACGGGGTGACGTAAATCAGTCGAGTGCCAAGGGGAATCTTGTCTACCTCGATGCCCTGGGCATCCACCGGAACACCGATCACCGTAGCGCCGTGGGTGCCGAACAGCAGGCGGGCCGGCGGATAGCCGGGGTCCTCCATGGCCACGATGCTGCCAGGGCGCGTCAACACCCGGGAAATCAGGTCCAGGGCCTGCTGGGCGCCGTTGCACACCACCACGTCTTCGTCCTGGCAATTGACCCCGCGCGAGAACGCAATATGCCGTGCGATGGCATTGCGCAGTGCCGGCAAGCCTTCGGGCAGGCTGTAGAAGCCCTTGGACGCCGCGATCTGGCGCAAGGCATGGGACGTGCAGCGGCGCCAGTCGTCCTGGGGGAACTGGCTCTTGCTGGTGGCACCGCCGATGAAGTCGTAACGCAGCGAGCCTTCCAGCGTCGGGTGACGCAGAAACACCGGCAGGGAGCGCCAGGATTCGATCACCTCGAAACCGGCCAGATCGTCAGGGCTTTGTTTGCGCTCGATTTTCGAGGGGCGGGCGTTGACGTAGGTGCCTTTGCCGATCACCCCGGTCAGGAAGTTTTCGTACGTCAGCTGGGCATAGGTGTCGGAGATGGTCTTGCGCGAGATGCCCAGTTGTTCGGCCAGCAAGCGGCTGGGTGGCAGCTGTGTCCCGGCGGCCAGGCGCCCTGATTCGATGGCGCTGCGCAACTGGTTGTACAGCTGACCTGCCAGGTCCTTGCGGCCGTTGATGACAACATGTAGTTCCATGGCGGCGTAGCTCCGGGCATTGGGGGCGCGTGTGCGTCGCGCAAGATTACCCTTATCGGCCGTCCGTGCAGAAGTTGCGTAGGGGAAAAACCGTCGATTGGTCTGTCGTCGGGTGGTCCACGGTTTTTTCGCAGAATTGGACCTGTAACGCACACGCGCCAGGGCCTACCGTGGGCTGTACATCAATGCCCCGCGAGGCCTGCAATGAACCCCCGCCTGGACTACTACAGTGCTTCACCCAAAGCGATGAAGGCGTTGCTCGCCATGGAAGCCTTGACCTGCAATCTGAGCATCGAGCCGGCGTTGTTGCACCTGATCAAGATCCGCGCCTCGCAGCTCAATGGCTGCGCGTTCTGTACCGACATGCACTCGGTGGACGCCCGGCGCCTGGGCGAAACCGACCGGCGGCTGTATTGCATCGTGGTCTGGCGCGACAGCGATTTCTTCACCCGGCGCGAGCGTGCAGCGCTGGCCTGGACCGAAGCGGTGACGCTGCTTGCGCAAAACAATGTGCCGGACGAGGTTTACGAGCAGGCGCGAGAGCAATTCAGCGAAGCTGAACTGGTGGACCTGACAATCGCGGTCACCACCATCAACAGCTGGAACCGTCTGGCGGTGAGTTTCCGCCAGGGGCCCAGTGTCTGATCCGGCTGTCACAGCGGTTTCATGAGTCAAGTGCAGGATGGAACTCCCAGTGATCGTTCGACAGGGAGTCATCAATGTCATTCATGGAAACGGTCGGCAATCGTCGTATTGAGCAATTCCACGCACCTCTGTACCAATCCCTGTCCTTGCGTGTTCCCGTGGCGCAGATCGACCCGGTGCTGGTGCAATGCTTCAGAGCCAGTGCCAGGTGTGGTTGTTTCATGCAGGCCGCGCGCAGCCTCAATATGAAGGCAACGCAGCTGCGCAAGCACTTGGCGCAGCTTGAAGCGCAACTGCAGTGTTCATTATTCAGCCCTTCGGACAATGGTGTCGTGCTCAGTCGTGACGGATTGAAGCTGCACGCGCAGCTGGTCGCACTGGCCCACGAGCGCGACATGCCGGTGATTGAACAACCCTTGGTGCGCCTGGCCGTTGCCGAGCCGATCCTGCATGACATTCTCGGCCGCGATCTGGTGGCCTTGTTGCGGCGCAATGCCAGCATCCGCCTGGACATCATCACCCTCGACAGTGAACTGTCCCTGCAAGCGGTCAGTGCCGATGTGGTGGTCTGGCTGGCCGGCACCGACTCGGCGTTGCCGGGGCCGAGTTTTGCCGTCTGCGAGCCCCAATGCCTGGCGCGGCTCGATTATGTCGCGCACATCGCCAAGCGTTACTCACGGGTGGCCGCGCGTCCGGACAACCTCGATGACCTCGCCGACTTCCTGCTGGTGCAATGGCAACATGACCGTCAGGTCGATGGTTTGCGGCCATGGAATGACCTGGTGGAACAGCGCCTGGCCGGGGTCGTGCAAATGCACTCCTATCCCTTGATGCTGGAGATGATCCGTTGCAGTGCGTGCATCGGGCTGCTGCCGGGCTACATGAGCCGGTTCGATCGCGGGTTGACCGGCCTGCCCGGATTGTTCAGCCATTCGATGCAGCGTCAGGTGTGGATGGCGGTGAATGCGCAGAGCGCGGGCGTGGGCCCGGTGCAGAGGATCGTCGAACTGATCCAGAACACCTTCAACCAACGCAAGGACTGGTTCGAGAACTGACAACGACCCTGGTTCGCTGTAGGAGCCAGGCTTGCCGGCGAACAACGATAACGCGGTACGGCAGATACACTGAAGCGTCTGGTTCGCGGGCAAGCCTCGCTCCTACAGGCGAACAACGATAATGTGGTGCGAAAGCTTGACCGTGAGTATCTACAGGGAAACTCGCCAGTATCGAGGGTGGCGTTATAGAGTGACCACCTGTCTGTCTCAAGGATGAATCACCCATGCCTGCCACTGAAGCTGCCATCACTCTCGAACGTCTCAATGAGTCCCACCTCGAAGGCATCGCTGCGATTTATCATGATCCGGCTGTCACCCGGCAGACGCTGCAGTTGCCGTTTCCATCCAGCGAAAACTGGCGCAAACGCCTGGTGCCGGAAAACGAGCGGATGGTGCAACTAGTGGCTTTGCACCAGGGGACGGTGATCGGCTACATCACCCTCGAGCAGTTTTCCCGTACCCGTCGCAGTCACGCCGCTACTTTCGGCTTGAGTGTCGCACTGGCATGGCAGGGCAAGGGCGTCGGTTCGAAACTGTTGGCGGCAGCACTGGACGTCGCCGACAACTGGATGAACCTGCGGCGAATCGAACTGACGGTTTTTGCCGACAACGAGGCGGCCATCGGTTTGTATCGCAAGTTCGGTTTCGAAGCCGAGGGCGTGTTTCGCGACTATGCAGTACGCGACGGTGTGTGGGTGGACACCTTGAGCATGGCGCGCCTGCGGCCAATGCCCAAGGTCGATTGAGTCACTCGTCCAGGGCAAACGCCACCGCCGCGCGAGCGTGCAGTTCCGTCGTGTCGAGCAGGGGCAGGGCGCTGTGCTCGGGTTTGATCAGCAGGCTGATCTCGGTGCAGCCGAGAATGATCGCCTGGGCGCCACGGCGGGTCAGCGACTCGATGATTTGCCGATAAACCTGCCGTGACGCTTCGCTGATCACCCCGACACACAGTTCTTCATAGATGATCCGGTGTACGGCCTGGCGTTCATCGGCATCCGGCACCAGTACATCCAGCCCCATCGATGCCAGGCGCTCCTTGAGGAATGCCTGCTCCATGGTGAATGCGGTACCGAGCAATCCCACCTTCAGTGCGCCGGCTTCGACCGCGGCCTGGCCCGCCGGGTCGGCGATGTGCAGAAACGGTATGTCGATGGCAGCCTGAATCTGCCCGGCCACCTTGTGCATGGTGTTGGTGCACAGCACCACGCAATCGGCGCCCCCGGCTTGCAGCCGTTGTGCCGCGTCCACCAGGATCTGCGCGGCATCGTCCCAGCGTCCGGCGTGCTGGGCCTGTTCGACAGGGCCGAAGTCGACGCTGTACATTAGCAATTTTGCCGAACGCAGCGGGCCGAGCCGATCGCGTATCTGCTGGTTGATAAGGCGGTAGTACTCGGCGCTGGACTCCCAGCTCATGCCGCCGATTAGGCCGATGGTGCGCATGATGTGCTCCTGTGGATGGCAACCCTTTGTGCCAGAGTCTTGCGTGAATCTCGACGTCGATCTATCAGGAAATTTCACATGCCCCAAATCCTGAGCCAGGACCTGCTGGGTGGGCGGCTGTGCCTGCAACTGTTGCCCAGGGCGGCCTACAGCGCACGTGATCCGGCGCAATGGCAATCCCTGGGGCTAACCCTGGAGCGGCAGCGGGGCGTGCATGCGATCGATTCGGACCATCGGGTCGATTTCGACACCTTGCCCGGTGTGCTGGCCTTCACCCCGGTCGGCGTGGAGGTTTTTTCCGAATCGGCAAGCGGCGGGGAGTACCTGCTGCTGCGTGTGCACGAACCACTGGCCAACCTGCATTTACCTGTGGTCGACCACCGTGTGCAATCGCACGGTAACCGCCAGGCGCTGATGCTCGGACATGAAATGCGCCGCCTGCTGCTTGACCCGCAGGTGGACGTTATGGCGCTTGAACAATGCGCACTGGCATTGGTGGGACTGGAGCAGTCGTCGGTGCATACTCCGCCAAGTGCCGTTTCCACGGCGTTTTGTGCCGTGCTGGAGCAGATTGCCGAACAATTCCACGAACCCCTGACCCTTGAACAGCTGGCGCAGACATACGGCCACAACGAACTGCGCCTGTTGCGCGATTTCACTCGGGCCACCGGCCTGACACCCCATGCGTATCTCGTCCAGACCCGATTGCGGGCGGCGCGACGGTTGATTGAAGTCACTGACCGGCCATTGTCCGATATCGCCCTGGACGCCGGGTTTTCCCACCAGTCCCACATGGGCAGCGCCTTTCGCAAACACCTGGGTATGACGCCAAGTCAGTACCGCGCGCGCATTGGTTGAAAAACAGACGCTTGAAAAGCTGATGAGTGCGGATCAGATGTCACTACCGTCGGTGGACACTGAACTTGCGCTGATATGGTTTTTTGTCATCAAGGTGAGTCTGTAACGGGTCGCGTTGCAAGCTCATAGTCGCTACCTCCCCTCTGTAGGAGCGAGCATACTCGCGATGGCGGCCCGGACTCCACGGGCATCCAGGCAACCCGCGTCATCGTTGTCGTCCATCGCGAGCGTGCTCGCTCCTACAGAGGGGAAATGTGCCCAACCCTGATGAGGTAGCGAGATGTATCAGTACGATGATTACGACCGGGCGCTGGTATTGGAGCGGGTGGCGCAGTTTCGCGATCAGGTCGGGCGTTACATGGCCGGTGAGTTGAGCGACGAAGAGTTTCTGCCGCTGCGCCTGCAGAACGGCCTGTACCTGCAAAAACACGCCTACATGCTGAGGGTGGCGATTCCCTACGGCACCCTGAGCGCCCGGCAAATGCGTACGCTGGCCAGCATCGCCCGGGATTACGACCGCGGTTACGGCCATTTCACCACCCGGCAGAACATCCAGTTCAACTGGATCGAACTGGCCCAGGTGCCGGACATCCTCGAACGCCTGGCGCAGGTGGAGATGCATGCGATCCAGACCTCCGGCAATTGCGTGCGCAACATCACCACCGAAGCCTTTGCCGGGGTGGCGGCCGACGAAATGATCGACCCGCGACCGCTGGCGGAGATCCTGCGCCAGTGGTCGACCATCAACCCGGAATTCCTGTTTCTGCCGCGCAAGTTCAAGATCGCCATCTGTTCGGCGGAGCAGGACCGGGCGGCGATCATGATGCATGACATCGGCCTGTACCTTTACCCGGGTGACGACGGGCAAATGCTGTTGCGGGTCATGGTCGGCGGCGGACTGGGGCGTACGCCGATCCTCGGCTTGCAGATTCGCGAAGACCTGCCGTGGCAGCACTTGCTGTCCTATGTCGAGGCGGTATTGCGGGTGTACAACCGCCATGGCCGGCGCGATAACAAATACAAGGCACGGATCAAGATTCTGGTCAAGGCATTGGGGATCGACGCATTTGCCCGGGAAGTGGAGCAAGAGTGGCAGCACCTCAAGGACGGCCCGGCACAATTGACCCTCGATGAGTTCGAGCGTGTGGCCACAGCCTTCGTGAAACCACCCTATCGTGAGCTCGGGGACGTGAACCTCGAGCATGGTACGCATCTGGCCAATAACCCGGCGTTCGCTCGCTGGGTGCTGCGCAACGTCCAGGCGCACAAGGTGCCGGGCTACGTCAGCGTGGTGCTGTCGACCAAGCCTGGCGTGTCTGCGCCGCCGGGGGATGTCACGGATGCGCAGATGGACGCGGTGGCCGATTGGTCCGAGCGCTTCGGCTTTGGCGAGATCCGCATTGCCCATGAGCAGAACATCGTCCTGCCGGATGTGCCCGGGGCCGATCTGTTCGAGCTTTGGCGCCTGGCCTGCGAACACAACCTGGGCAGCGCCAACGCCGGGTTGCTCACCGACATCATCGCCTGTCCCGGAGGCGACTTCTGCGCGTTGGCCAATGCCAAGTCGATCCCCATCGCCCAAGGTATTCAGGCGCGCTTCGAAGACCTCGACTACCTGCACGATCTGGGCGACATCAGTCTCAACATCTCCGGTTGCATGAATGCCTGCGGACACCATCACATCGGCAACATCGGCATTCTGGGCGTCGACAAGAATGGCAGCGAGTGGTACCAGGTCACCCTCGGTGGCGCCCAGGGCAAGAACAGCGCGCTGGGCAAAGTGATCGGCCCGTCCTTCAGCGCCGAACAGGTGCCGCAGGTGATCGAGCACATAATCGATACCTTTGTGCGTTATCGCGAAAGCGAGGAGCTGTTTGTCGATACGGTGCAGCGGATCGGGCTGGAACCCTTCAAGGAAGCGGTGTATCCGAAAGTGCCGCAGGTGTCGACATGAATAATCTGTTACGCCTGGAGCAGGGGCGCGCGCGGATAGTCAACGACGATCCCTGGACGCTGGTGCGGCACGTTGAAGGGGAGGTGCCTGGCGGCCCGCTGATCCTGCCGCTGGCCCGCTGGCTGCAAGACCCACAGCAACAGGGCGTGTGGCTGGGGCCGGACGATGAAGTGGAAAGCCTCAGGCCCTGGCTCGCTCGACTACCCTTGATCGCCCTGGATTTTCCCGACTTTCGCGACGGACGCGGCTACAGCCAGGCGTATCTGCTGCGTACGCGCCTGGGCTGGACCGGGGAGCTGCGTGCCATCGGCGATGTCCTGCGCGATCAGTTGAGCCACATGCGCCAATGCGGTTTCGACAGTTTCGCCGTGCGCGAAGACAAATCCGCCGAGGATGCGTTGAAGGGGCTGGCGGGAATGAGCGTGCAATACGGGCGTTCGGTAATCGAACCGAGGCCGCTGTTCCGGCGACGTTCATAACATCACCACGCCCCTGTAGGAGCGAGCACGCTCGCGATGGCGACCCAGACACCGCGGGGATCCAGACAGCCCGCGTCATCATTGACGACCATCGCGAGCGTGCTCGCTCCTACAGGGGGCTTTATTTCAGGGCAGGGTCCCCCATGTTCATTTTCTTCCAGCCCTGCAGCAGGACCTGCGCCTTGGGTTCCTGACCGCTGTCGAGGTAGTACTGAATCAGCGACAGCCGCGCATTGCGGTTGGCGGGTTGCACTTTCAACAGCCTTTCCAGTTCTTCGCACGCGGCATCGACCTTGCCGCTGTCGTGCAGCGCCACGGCCAGTACATAGCCATATTGCGGGCTCTGCGGCTCCAGCTGCGCGGCCTTGTGCAGGAACGGCATGGCATCTGCCGTCTTGCCGGCGCGAATCAACGACAGGCCCTGAGTGTGCTGCAGCAGGGCTGCGTCCGGGTGTTCCTTGAGCGCCTGTACCAGGAGTGCCTGCGCCTCCTGGCCACGGCCGTTGGCTTCCAGCCACTGCACCAGCGTCACCAGTGCCGGGTAGAAGTCCGGATCACGCTGGAGCGCGGTGCGCAGCAGGCCTTCGACCTCGCCGCCACGCCCGCTGGCCTGATACAGCAACGCCAGGTTGAGGTTGGCCTCGGCGCGTTCGGCCAGACTCTTTTGCACCGCCTCGTACTCGGCGATGGCGGTGTTCCAGGCATCCTGGGCAGTGCCCAGACCGTTGCGCGCCGAGCTGAGCAAGTCCCGCGCGGCGGCAATGCGCACGGCCTTGACCGGGTCGGAAAGCAAGGGCCCGAGCAGCGTGGCACGCTCCTGTGGTTGCAGGAATGCGCTCACCGCGTGGATGGCACTTTCACGCACCTGGGGAGCCGGGTTGCTCAAATCCTTGCCGGCAAGCTTCAGCGCCTGTTCGCTGGGGTACATCGGCAATTCGGCCAGCAGCGTCGCCCGTTGAATCGCCGGCAAATTGCTGCGTTGTAACTGCTCGTACAAGGCGAGTGCCGCGCCCGGCTGGCCATGGCGGATCAGCCACAGGCTTTCGTCGTAGCGTGGCGCCTGCGCTGCGCTCGCTACGCTCGCTGTGGTCCACAGCTTGAACTGTTCGGTGACCTTGTCACCGGCCTTGCCCTGGTGGCAGTTCAGGCAGGCGTCCGGCGTCCCCAGCCGTTGTGCGCGCTCGGGGTTGGGAATGCTGAAACTGTGGTCATGGCGGAAATCGTTGACCATGTAGAACTTGCCCGGCATGTGGCAATCCACGCACTGCGAACCCGGCTGGCCCATGGCATGGCGGGTGTGTTCGACGGAGTCGTAGTTTTTCGCTTGCAGGCCCTTGCCATCGACACCTTCGATCGGCGTCTTGCCCGCTGTGTTGTGGCATTGCAGGCAGACACCGTTGCCGGATGCCTTGAGTTGAGTGCTATGGGGATTGTGGCAATTGCTGCAACGCACGCCCTTGTCGAACATCTTGCTCTGGGCAAAGGAACCTTGCTCGAACACCTCGTCCTTGATCTTGCCGTCCAGTGCATACAACTCGCGGGTCAGGACGCTTGGCAGGTAATCGTCCATCAGGCGCTTGCCAACGGTGAACCCATCGCCCAGCGGCGCGCGGCGCGAGTGGCAGCGCGCGCAGGTTTCGATTTCCACGGTGGCGTTCTTGTCCTTGAGGTCGACGGCAAACCCGGCGTGGGGCAGATCGGTTTTTTTCGTCGCCCATTCAAGATGATTGGATGCCGGACCATGGCAGGCCTGGCAGCCGACACCCAGGCTGTTCCATTGACTGTCGAAGGTGTTTTTTGCCGCATCGAAATTGCGTTTGTAACCGGTGGTATGGCACTCCACGCACATGAAGTTGGCGTTCTGGCTCGGCTTGCTCCAGTGCAGCGGGTCCTTGAAGTTCACGCCCTGGCCGGGGTAGAGATGAAACCAGCGCTGCTTTTCGCTATCCCAGGCCACGCCCAGGGCTTGCAGGCGACCTTCGCCCACGTCGATCAAATATTGCTGCAAGGGCGCAATGCCAAAGGCATAGGCCACCTTGAAGTCGGCATTCTTGCCATCGATGCCGGGGGTATTGACCCAGAACCCGTCGTCCTTGCGTGAAAAGCGGGTGGTTTCGTTTTCCGCCTTGAAAGTGACGTCCTTGAAATCGCCCAGGACGGTCTCGGCGCTGGCCTGCTGCATGGCCAACTGGTGATGGGAGCCTTGCCAGTCCTTGACCTGGGCGGCATGGCAGCCCAGGCATTGTTGCTCATCGACCATTTTCGCCGGGGCCGTGGCGACGACAGTGGTTGGCGCCTTGACCGGTTGCACGGCAGGCGTACTGGGCGGAGTGTAGGCCACGGGCGCGGGTGTGCTGCTCAATAAAAACCAGCCGATGCCCGCCACAGCCAGGAGCAGGGCGGCAATGGCGATGGGATACAGGTAGCGATTGATCGTGGACGGTTGTGAATCAGGCTTTGCTGCTTTGTTTTTATCGTTCGGCATTGCGACTTCCGTAGTCCAGGTCCGATTGCCTTCAGGCGCGTTCAGCACGTTGAAGCTTTGCCGGATGACCGGCGTGTGTCAAATGGTCATGTATTGGGGCGGGTGCCCCCATCGCGAGCAGGCTGGCTCCCACAAGGTTTGCCAACAACTGTGGGAGCGAGCCTGCTCGCGATGGCGATTTGTCAGGCGATGCCCTATTGCCCGACAAACCATCGATAGTACGGATTGGCCGAGTCCCCGCTCATGACCTCGCGAATATCACTGGCCCAGGCATCCCTATCGCCGTCGTAGGCATGCAGGCTGGCACGATAGAACTGCATCAGGCGTTTGTGGTGCGTGTTCATCCGTTCGATGAAACCGTCATCGGCGTTCACCAGTGGCGGGGCGCTATGGGTGCCCAGCAACACCGGCAGCACCCGGGTGATTTCCTTCGCACGGACCCACGGCGCGTACTCGATGCGCGGCTGGTCATCGGTGACCGGCAATGCGTCGGCGGCAAAGCGTTCGAGTCCGGCACGATCCGTCACCCAGGTGGCGAGCAGGGCGGCAGCCGAGCCGATACCGACATCCTGCAAGGTACTGCGCACGCTCTCCTGCTGGAAGCGTTGACTGATTTTCGCGGTATCCAGCTCGATCGGCTCCAGCGAGCCCACCAGCAGCATCTCGTGGAATTCGCTGGTCCACAGCGTGGCGTAGGGGAACACATCGAGGAAACTGCGTACCAGCGAGCGAGAATCGTCGATGTTCTGCGTCGACAGCGGCAGCCATTGGGCGACCAGGCCCTGTTTCTGCAAACGGCTGGCGGCCAATTGATAGAAGTCCCGGGAATACAGATTGACCACGCCGGCAGCGGAAGGCGGTGGCGGCTCCAGGGTGATCAGGTCATAGCGCTGCGGGTTGCGCAGCAGTTCCTGGCGGCCATCGCGCAGGCGAACGTCGACGTTGGGGTCGCTGCCGGCATTGAAGTTGCCCTTGAACAAGGGCGCAGCCTTGACCACCGAGGGCAGCAGTTCGGCGACGACCCGGTGTTCCAGGCCCGGATAGCGGGTCAGGGCGCCGGCGGTGATACCGGTGCCGAAACCGATGACCAGCGCCGAGCGCGGCTCGGCGTTGTGGATCAGCAGCGGCAACAGCGCCTGGATGCGCATGTAGCGCAGCGACGGCATGGCATCGCCAGTGTTCGATACACCCTGGATGTACAAGCGCTGGAAGGCTTTCTCCCCCTTGCCCTGAGACACCACCGCGACCGTGCCACCGCGCCCCTCCTCATAGAACGTCAGGGTGCCGTTGCGGGCGCCGGGCAGCAGGCCGGCGAGTTTGTCCATCGGCGTCAACACAGCCAGGGCGACGGACAGCAAACCAAGCGCGGCCACTGCCTGGCGCCGGCCTTTCTTGACCCCATGGCCCTTGCGCACGGCGAAATAGCCGATGCCGGCGGCGACGATGGCCAAAAGGCCCAGTGTTCGCACCAGGCCCAGCAGCGGAATCAACACGAAACCGCACAGCATCACCCCGACAATCCCGCCCAATGTGTTGAATGCGACCACCGCGCCGACATCGCGGCCCACTCGCTCGTGGCCGACACTCAAACGCAGCGCCAGCGGGAATGCGGCGCCAAGCAGCAAGGTCGGAACGAACACGATGCTCAAGGCCGCCACCGCGAAACGTGTGCTCATGCCGGCCAGCTCGCTGCCACCCCATGACAGCACCCAGCCTTCTGCCAGGCTTTGCGCCACGATCAGCCAGCGGCCGAGCAAGGCCATTTCCAGCAGCGCGATCAATCCGGCACCGGCGATCAGCAGGCCGAAGACACCCCAGGGATCGCGCAGGCGATCGATCCGCCGGGCAAGCAGCGCACTGCCCAGGAACAGCCCGGTGAGGTAGGTCGCCAGCACCACGGCAAAGGCATAGGTGCGGGTACTCATGAATTGCACGATCGATTGCGACCAGACCACCTCATAGCCCAGGGCCACGCCACCGGCGATGGCGTACAGCCACAGCGCGGTGCGGTCCGGCGCTTTCTCGGCGTGAGGCTTGTGGGCCACTTCATCCTGCAGCGGCTGTTGGCGCTGTAGCCACAATGCCCCGGCGGCGGCCAGCAGATTGAGCATCGCCGCGGCCATGGCGCTGCCGCGTACCCCGAGGGTCGCAATGAGCACGAAAGCGGCGAGCAAGGTGCCAACAATCGCCCCCAGGGTATTGGCCGCGTACAACTGGCCACCGGCCTTACCGGGGTTGGTCGCCAGCGAGCGCACCAGCACCGGCAGGGTGCCGCCCATCAACACCGCAGGCATACCCACCAACGTGAACGGCAACACCCAGGCCAGCAGGCCGACCTGTTGTTGCAGCCAGGCGAAGGGGCCGGCGGCCAGGCTCAAGGCAACCGTTGCTCCAACCCCAAGCAGCGCCACCAGCACCTCGAGCCCGGCATAGAGCAGGACCGGTTGCCGCAAACGGTCGGCCCAGCGCCCGAACAGCCAGCCGCCAATGGCCAGGCCGGCGAAGAACGCACTGATGCCGGTGGTGATGGCAAACACCTCGACGCCGATCACCAGGGACAGCTGCTTGATCCAAAGCACCTGATACACCAGCGCGGCAGCGCCGGAGATGCACAGCAACACAGCGGGGATAAACAGTGCCGGGGAGGCGACTTGAGGAGCAGGTATGGCCGACGACTTGCTGGCTACACGTGACGACATTGAGGTTTGCCTTGTTCTTGTTCAAATAAGCCTGCGACTGTTGCGGCCCTTTTGCGAGCAGGCTCGCTCCCACACTGGATCTTCGCCAATACAAAATCCCTGTGGGAGCGAGCCTGCTCGCGAAGAGGTCGACACGGTCCCAAGTCGAAAGCAGGGCCGCTCGCCGATGAAGGCGAGCGGCAGTCAAACGGTCTTACTGTGCAGCTTTCATTTTTTCAGCAATTTTCGCATCTACCGCAGCGCGGACCTGATCGATACTGAAGCTCGCCGGGCGCTGGCTCGGCGGGTAGTCGACAAAGGTCTGCAGGAAGGCTGCAGCTTTCATCGTGGCATTGAACAGCAGGTAGTCGTTTTTGGCCAACCAGTCGTAGTACTGGTCAGACACAACGTCCGCACGTTCGTACGGGTCCATCCTCAGATTGAAGAGTTTGGGAACGCGCAGGCAGACGAAAGGCTCACTCCAGACCTTGAAACCACCTGGTTGACGTTGCTCGCAAAAGACCACTTTCCAGTCGTCATATCGCATGGAAACCAGTTCGCCATCATCGTTGAAGTAGTAGAACTCGCTACGAGCACTTTTGTTGGCTTTGCCGGTCAGGTAGTCCAGCTGGTTGTAACCGTCCAGGTGGACCTTGAAGTTCTTCCCTCCGACATCGGTCCCCTTGAGCAGGCGCTCCTTGATATCGGTATCGCCCACTGCGGCCAACAAGGTCGGGAACCAGTCCAGTCCGGAAAACATCTGGTTGGAGACTTCGCCAGCCTTGATCTTGCCCGGCCAGCGAACAATCGCCGGAACCCGGTAGGCACCTTCCCAGTTGGAGTTTTTCTCATTGCGGAACGGCGTGGTCGCCGCGTCCGGCCAGGACCACTGGTTCGGGCCGTTGTCGGTGGTGTAGACCACGATGGTGTTGTCGGTGACTTTCATGTCATCGAGGCTTTTGAGCAGCTTGCCCACATCACCGTCGTGTTCCAGCATGCCGTCGGCATACTCGTTGCCGGCCATGCCGCTTTGACCCTGCATCGATTCACGCACATGGGTAAAGGCGTGCATGCGCGTGGTGTTCATCCAGACGAAGAACGGCTTGTCTGCCTTGACCTGCTTGTCCATGAAATTGATGGCGGCCTGGGTGGTCTCGTCATCGATGGTTTCCATGCGTTTCTTGTTCAGCGGCCCGGTGTCCTCGATCTTGCCATCGGCGAAACTGTGGATCACCCCGCGTGGTGAGGCCGCCTTGACGAATGCAGCATCATTTTTGGGCCAATAGGGGCGCTCGGGTTCTTCTTCTGCGTTGAGGTGATACAGGTTGCCGAAGAACTCGTCGAACCCGTGGTTGGTCGGCAGGTATTCATCCTTGTCGCCCAAGTGGTTCTTGCCGAACTGGCCGGTGGCATAGCCATGGGCCTTGAGTGCCTGGGCAATGGTGACATCCCTCGCCTGCAGGCCGACGGGTGCACCTGGCACGCCCACTTTGGACAGGCCTGTTCGCAGAGGCGACTGTCCGGTGATGAATGTCGAGCGTCCGGCCGTGCAACTGTTCTCCGCGTAATAGTCGGTGAACATCATGCCTTCCTTGGCAATACGGTCGATGTTTGGCGTCTTGTAGCCAACGACTCCCATTGAGTAGGCGCTGATGTTGGTCTGGCCAACGTCATCGCCGAAGATCACCAGGATGTTGGGTTTATCGGCGGCCACGGCAGTTGCCGAGATCGCCATCACCGAAGTCGCCACCAGGGCGAGCTTGGGTAACCACTTGCGTATGCGAGTCATATGACTGGCTCCTTATGCTCACTAGCGTCGCGTGGTGCGACAAACGTTTTTTGCGGTCCTGCGTCACGCTTTGTTATTGCACTTGCTTGGGTGTGGCGTCGTCGTAGGGGTAGATCCGGCGCCATTCCGACGCCATGTCGACGACTGTCCAGCCACGTTTGTTCGCCTCGTCCAGGGCCTTGTCCAGGCGACCGATCTGCGATTGACGGTCATAGGCCCATTCACGCGTGGCGTCGGTGTGGTGGACCAGCCCCATGAAGCGCTTGCCGGGACCGGCGGCGGTCCACTGAAGCATTTGCAGATCGCCGTCGGAATTGCCGAAGGCGAGAATCGGCCGGCGCCCGATCACGGCGTCGATGCTTTCCGGTTTGCCCGGGCCGTCATCGTTGTGGGCCAGTTTGGGCGTACGCAGGATCGACGCTTTGCCGTCGTTGATTGAGAACGCCGTGACAAATGTCGTGCCGATGACCTGCTCGGGCGGGATGCCGTAGACCTTGTCGGCGAAGGCGCGCATGAATCCGGTGTCGCCACCGGAGACGATGTAGGTTTTGAAGCCCTGGCTGCGCAGGTAGTCGAGGATTTCCAGCATCGGCTGGAAGATCATTTCGGTGTAGGGCTTGCCGGTTTTCGGGTGACGGGCCTGGGTCAGCCAGGTCCTGGCGTAGTCGTCGAAGGCTTCGGTGGTCATGCCGGTGTGGGTGGCCCCGACGATTTTCAGGATGCCTTCCATGCCGCTGGCCGCCAGCGCCTTGTGATCGTTTTCCAGCACGGCCTGGAACGGTTGGGTGGTTTTCCATTCCGGGTGCTGTGGCGCGAGGCGTTTGATTTCTTCCATGGAAAACAGCACTTCGAAGTACATCGGCTGTTCGCTCCACAGGGTGCCGTCGTTGTCGAACACGGCGATGCGCTCTTCGGGTTTGACGAAGTCCTTGCTGGTCTGGTCGGTGACGGCCTGGACGAACTCGATAATGTTTTTCTTCGACGGACCGTCATTCCAGGACGCCAGTGGCTCGGCGGCATGAGCCAGTAGCGGCAGGCTCAGGGCCAGGGCCAGCAACCATGCAATTCCATGAAATTGACGCGGCACGATCGGGTTCATTCCGGGAAATCCTTCTCATGAATGGGGTTGAGTGGTCGCAGCGCAGGAGCGACTGTTTCCTGATTGGAGGCGGCCTGACTATGCAGCGTAGACAAGGATTCCTTGAGTTGCTTCAAGGCCGGATCTCTGGTCGGTTCCCGTCCATAGCAGGCGCGTAGCAGCGTTTGCAGGCGAGGACCGATGCCGGTCAATCTCAAGCCCTTGCGACTGCGTCGGGTCCACAGGTAGAGGGCGCTCAGCTGTGGCGGTGTGCTATCAATTTGCGCCGGAATTTGCCGCCAGGCGTAATCGCTCGAAGCCAACCACTGGTCCTGCCGGGCGCGGCGCCGTGCCTGCAAGCGCAAGTACGCACGATGGACCCATGGACGCGCAAACCAGGCGAGCAATGCCACACCCACCAAAGCCAGGGGCAGCCACAGGGCAAGTCCTGACAGATGCAGGCGATGCTGCCGGCCGAGTTTTTTCAGGTCTTCACTGATCGAGAACACCGGGCGATAGCCACTATTGGCCGCTGCCTCGAAGTCCACGGCGGGGACTTTTGCGATGCGGGTCTGTTGACTACTTGTATCCCACCATTTCACTTCGACGGGCGGCAGGCTGTGGTGGCCTTCGCGGTCGATCCGGTAGCTGGCGCTGTCAATGCGCTGGCCACCTGTGAAATGGCCACGACCGTCATCCAGCGCTTGCACCTGCGGGGCTTTCGGGTAACGGCTCAGCCCCTTGATATCGCCCAATTCGGGCGTTGGCAAAGACATGGCCAGGGCGCCGTCCGCTTGCAGGGTCAATTGCCGGGTCAGGCTGTCACCCACTTTCAACGGCGTATCCGGCTTGATGATGGTTTGGGTGAGGCGCAATCCCTGTGCAACCAGCACCGGGTCGCCAGGCTTGAATCCGGGTGGTTCAGTGGCGGTAAAGTGCAGGGGCTGGCTCTGTGCGCTGAGTTCGGCAGCGGCCTGGCCGGGCGTGGCGCGCACCGTCAGGGCAGGAATGTCGTAATCCTGCGCGGCGTTGGGTGTGATCAGGTAGATGAATCGCATGCCACTGAACGAGGTGCCGTTCTGCGTCTGGTTCAGGTGTTCGGCATGACCGTCCGGCGGCATCACCAGCGCACCCGGCAACTTGAGGTCGGGCAGGGTGGGGGCGTCGGTGAACCAGGTGTCGGTGAGGACATCCAGTTGCAGTTCGACAAGGCCGCCGACCATGGGAGACGTGGCGGGTTGCAGGGTGGCCTGGACCTTGAGCACGGGGTCGGCGGCCAGGGTGTTGAGGCTGATCAGGGCAATGAGCAAGCCGCAAATTTTTGTGGCGACAGAGCGACCGCCATCGCGAGCAGGCTCGCTCCCACAACGCGGATCGACTGTGGGAGCGAGCCTGCTCGCGATGGCCGCGACCGGGTCTTGGAGGTCGCTCATGGCTTGCCTCCCGCCTGATCCTGCAGGCTGAACTTCTGTTTCAGGAATTTCGCCGGCGAGGTGCTGAGGTTCTGCAACCACTGCTCATCCGATGTCGCCCGTTTGCTTTGCAGCGGTTTGCTCTGGCCCTTACCCGGTGCCTTGTCCATTTTGATTTCGTCGGGCTTGATCTTGGGGGCGCTCTTTTCTGCACTTTCGGTGTCTTTCTGCAAAGCCATGGCCAGGGCCAGGTTCGCGCTGGCTTCCGGAAACTGCGGTTTTAATTTCAATGCCTGGGTGTAGGCCGCAATGGCCTCGTCAAACTTGAAACGGCGCACGTAGATATTGCCCAGATAGAAATACGCCTCAGGGGTTTGCAGGCGCGCGAAGCTGGCCAGTGCCAGGTCATAGTCGGCGGCGTTGTAGGCGGCGATGCCTTTCCAGTAAGGATCGACAAACAGTGCGGCAGCCCGTGGGAAGTGTTCGTGCTCGAAGGCCCAGCGGCCTTGCTGATCCGGGGTGAAGAAGGCATCGGTGAGCGCATTGGCGTGCGCGGGTGCCGGTTGCAGCCCCAAGCCGATGGTCAGCAGCAGGCCGGCCATCCAGTTCACGCTCCAACCCTTGCGTATGCAGAGCCATCCGATCAAGAGCAGCGGCCAGCACAACCAGTAACCAGCATCTTTCCAGTGCAGTTCCTTTTGATCAGCGCTTGCGCTCTGGAAATGCTGTTCTGCATGCAGCTCGACCCAGTCCAGATCATCGTTGTCGAGCGTCAGGCTGCCCAGGGGCGCATCCAGTGTTGAGGCGAGCTGCTTGAGCGCGGCCTGATCGAAACTGCCCAGCGCCGGACGACCATCGCTGTTGGTGCGTGTTTGCCCACCGGCATTGCGGATGATGCCGCCATCTTCGCTGCCGACCGCCAGAATCAGTACCTGCAGGTCGCTGTCCTGCAGGTGTTTGTCCAGCCCGGTCAGTGCCGAGGTGTCAGCCCCGTCAGTGATCAGCAGTAGCGTTCCCGGTGTCTTTTCAGCGGCCAGCAGGCGTTTGGCCTGATCGATGACCCCACCGACGTCTTTTCCCGGTTTGTCGATCAGTTCGGTGCCCAGCGCCTGGATAAAGGTATCGAGCAAGGCCGGATCGTCGGTCGCAGGCAAAACCAGGTGGGCGCTGCCGGCGTAGGCGATCAGTGCGTTGCGCGCACCGGCACGGCGCGCAATCAGGTCATGCAGTTTGTGTTTGGCCGCTTCCAGCCGGCTCGGCTGGACATCGGTGGCGTCCATTGACGGCGACAGATCAATGGCAAAGATCAGCGGCGCGCGGTTCTCCAGGAAATCCGGTCGGTCCTGCTCCCAGGTCGGCCCTGCAGCGGCCAATGCGCCGAACGACAGCAGTGCGCTGAGCAAATGCACCGGACGCAGCCATTGGTGATCCTGCGGGGTGATCAGCAGGTGTGGGAGCAAGTGTTCGGCGATGTTGCCGCGCAATTGTCGCTGCAGATCACGGCTGCGACGCCATAGCAGTGGCAGCAGGGCGGCGAAAGGCAGCAGCAGTAACCACAGTGGACGCAGGAAATGAAAGTCGCTGAGATTGATCTCCACCTCACGCCTCCTGCCGCTGGCGCGCCACGACCAGGCGCGGACGTAGCAAGGCGCCCAGGTGATAGAGCGCCAGAAGCATGAGTGCAGCGCCCAGAGGCCACCAGAACAGATCCCGTTTCGGCTGGTGGCTGAGGGTTTTCACCTGGTGTGGCGTCAGTTTGTCGAGGGTGCTGTATACCTGATCGAGTGCGCTGCGGTCTTCGGCCCGGAAGAATTTGCCACCGGTGGCGCTGGCGATTTGCTGCAAGCCTTGAAGGTTGACCCGGGACTCTCCGGTCGCACCGGGATCGCCGATGCCGATGGTGTGGATGACCACGCCCTTGGCTGCTGCCATCGCCGCCGCGTGGTCGGGGGTGATTGCGCTGCTGGTGTCATTGCCGTCGGTTAGCAGGATCAAGACTTTTTCCTGCTCCCGGGCTTGCTCCAAAAGCTTCAGGCTCAAACCAATGGCATCGCCTATGGCCGTGTTGGGGCCGGCCATGCCAATGCCGGTATCGTCCAGCAACAGCGACAGGCTGGCGTGATCCAGGGTCAAGGGAGCCTGGGGGTAGGCGCCGCTGCCGAACACGATCAGGCCCAGGCGATCGTCCTTGCGTTTATCGATAAAGCCATGCACCACGTCCTTGACTGCTGCCAGACGATTGATTTTCTGGCCGTTGACGTCGGTAAAATCGGTGGTCTCCATCGATTGCGAAATGTCGATGGCCAGCATCAGGTCGCGTACCGGTTGCTGGCGCTCGATGGGTTTTTCCACATAAACCGGCCGACAGGCTGCTGCCAGCAACAGCGCCCAGACAATCAGGCTCAACAGCAATTGCCACCGGTTACTGCGTGTGCCGGTCTGACTCGGCACCTGGCCGATTGCGCGGCTCATGGCGGCGAAGAACGGCACCCTCACGGCACTGCGCGCTTCCCGGTAATCGGGCAGGTAGCGATAACCCAGCCATGGCAACGGCAGCAGTAAAAACAGCCAGGGGTAATCAAACTGCCACACGATGATGCTCCACCCAGGTTTTGCAGGTCATGAACAGTCGCTGGCGCTGCTCGTTCGGCAAGGCGAGCAAGACGGCGTCCGGCGCATAGGCCAGCAGTGACAGTTGTTGGCCAAAGTCATCCGGCAAGGGCTGTTTGATGTGCCGTTGCAAAAATGCCTGCCAATCCTTGCCCCCCAATGCACTAGGATCCTGTAGGAGCGAGGCTTGCCCGCGAAGCAAACGCTGCGGTCCCTCAGGTAAACCGCGCAATCGTTCTTCGCGGGCTAGCCTCGCTCCTACAAGGGGTGAGGTCGGCATTGAGAGGGCCACGCGCTTGAGCACCTCCGCAAGCTCGCGCAGCGCACTCAAGTCATTACCACGCTGTTGCAACTGCGCCAGTCGCACCAGCGCTTCACGCCGGTAACGATCACGCCGCCACTGCCAGTAACGCCGGGCCCCGAACAGCAACACTGCACCGATCAACAGCCCCAGCAACACCCACCAGCCCCAGGTGTGCGGCGCATAGCTGACAGGAGCAGGCAAGGCCATTTCCTTGAGTTGCTCGATGCTCGGCACGTTGGCGTTCATCGCGGGCCCTCGTTCAACTTGCCCAGTTCAGTACGCAACTGTTCATGCGCCGGGCTTGCGGTGCTGAACATCATCAATGGCACTCGGCTACGCCGCAGCAGGGTGGCGACGTCCTTGAGTCGTCCGCTGAGAAAGTCCCCCAGTGGCTGGTGCACCTGCCGGCGTTCCACCGCCAGTTCCACCTGCAACTGGCCTTGGGTCACCAGCAAGCGGCCGTTCTTGGGCAGGTTCAGCGCCAGCGGATCATAGACCTGCATGGCGATGACATCGTTGTGCGCCGTCAATTGCCGCATCAGTTGCAAGGTGCGTTCACCGGCACCGGCAAAATCGCTGACGATACAGATCAGATGGTCGTGTCCGGCCAGGGCCAGGCATTGCTGCAACACCTTGTCGAGCTGGTCCTGGCCTTCGGCGTCGGGGCTGGTCGCGCTCAGCTCCAGGTTTTGTGAAGCGATGCGACTGCACAGCGCTTCGACCCGTTTGCGGCTGCGCAGGGGGGCAACGGCGTCGATGCGCAGGTCGTTGAATACCAGCCCTCCGACGCGGTCACCGGCGTTGAATACCATCCACGCCGCCAGGGCGCCGAGCTCGGCGGCGAGTGCGGATTTGAAGCTGCGTTGCGAGCCGAAAAACATGCTCATGCGCTGATCGACCAGGATCAATGCCGGGCGATCGCGCTCTTCGGTGAAGGTGCGCACCACCGGTTTGCCGGTACGCAACGATGCGCGCCAATCGAGGTGACGCAAATCATCGCCGAGTTGATAGCGGCGCAGCTCGTCGAAATTCAAGCCACGGCCCCGCAGGCGCGAGGCATGGTTGCCGGCCAGGATGCTGCCCCGGGGCTGGCGCGATACAAAACTCAAGTCACGGGCCTTGAACTCCAGCGCCATCAACTGCGCCAGGGAGACATAGACCAGGCCGTCGTAGTTCATGCGGGAATCGCGACTTTGTCGAGCAAACGGTCAAGCACCTGATCGGCACTCACTCCGTCGGCCACGGCGTCGTAGCTCAATTGCAGGCGATGGCGCAGCACCGGGTGCACCACGGCGCGCACGTTGTCCGGTGAGACGAAGTCCTGACCCTGCAACCAGGCATCCGCACGGGCGCAGCGGTCCAGGCCGATGCCGCCGCGAGGGCTGGCACCGATGGCGATCCAGCGAGCGAGGTCGGCGTCGAAGTCGGCGGGGTAGCGAGTGGCGTTGATCAGGTCGATCAGGTAGCGATCAATGGCCGGGGAGACATGTACCGCGCTGACTTCCCGGCGCGCGGCGAAGATCACTTCCTGGGTCAGTGAAAAGCCCTGCGGCGCAGTGGTGTTGGTGCCTTGGGCCTGTTCTTCGTCGCGCAGCAGGCGCAGCACCTGGCTTTCGTTTTCGGCGGTGGGGTAATCCAGCAGCACCTTCATCAGGAAACGATCCATTTGCGCTTCGGGCAGCGGATAGGTGCCTTCCTGTTCGATCGGGTTCTGGGTCGCGACGACGATGAACAACGACGGTAATGCATGGCTGTTGCCGGCGACGGTGATCTGGCGTTCCTCCATGGCTTCAAGCAATGCGGCCTGGACCTTGGCGGGGGCACGGTTGATTTCGTCGGCAAGGATCACGTTGCCGAACAACGGGCCCGGCTGGAAACGGATTTCGTTTTTCCCTTCGACCTGATGCAGCACTTCGGCGCCGGTGATGTCCGACGGCAGCAGGTCCGGGGTGAACTGGATGCGGCTCATTTTGGCATCCAGGTGCCGGGCCAGCGCTTTTACCGTGCGGGTCTTGGCAAGGCCCGGCAGGCTTTCCAGCAGCAAATGCCCGTTGGCCAAAAGGCCAAGCAGGATTTGCCGAATCACCCGGTCCTGGCCCAGCACGGCCTCGGCGATGCTGGCCTGCAGGGCGTTGAGGTCATTGAGTGCAGTCATTGGGGGGTCCTCGTTGCCTAGAAAAACGCCAGCGTCATGTTGAGCGCAACGCCATTGCCTTCAGGCCGGTTCTTGGTGTCGAACTCCGGCACCCAGCGCAGGCTGATATTGGCCTGTGCATCGGCAAATTTTCCGGTCCAGCCCACCACGGGTCCGGCGCCTACCGAGCGTCCACGGAAACCACTGCTTGCGCCTTCGCCGCTGTCGTCGTTGATCTGCTGGATATAGCCCCCCACCAGGCCGGCGGCCCAGCCATTGCCAAAACCGTGGGTCCACAGGGCGTCGAAGGTGAACAGATCGCCGTTCTGATAATCGGTCTTGTCGTTTTCGGTGTAGAACTCAAGTCCGCTGGACAGGGTGAATTCGCCGCCCTTGCCATCCAGATGGGTGAACGCCACGGTGGGCATGAAGGTGTAGGTGTTCTGGCCGCCGTTTACCAGGCGATTGACGTCGTAGGCACCCGTAGGCACATAGATCGGCAGGGAAAACGAGATGTGGTTGACCGCATCGAAGTGGTAACCCGCTGCGATGGGGGTCACCAGCATGTCCGCGAACTGGGTGGCCTGGTCGTTGGTGCCCAGTGTTCGACCCCGGGGACCGGTGATACTGACCGAAACGTCGGCGTATTGAACCGGCACACCGATGGCCGAGGCATAGTTCCAACTGCCCTTGCCGGTATCCCATATGTGGGTGAAGTTGGCGACGGTGTAGGAAACCTTCAGATCCAGGCCGGTACTCAGGTCGCCGCCAATCGGCACCTGAGCGCTGCCCTTCAAGTCCCCTTCGTACCAGATGCTGCTCAGTGACATCACCCAACCCGGTTCCGGCGGCACAATCCCGGCGTTGGAGAACACCAGTTGCCCGGTGATCGGGCGACCGACGCCGCCCTCGACCGCCAGCACCAATGGGCTTGAGCCAGTCACGCACATCACCAGCAAGGCGCGCATTACAAAAGGTCTGGTCATGGCTTGATCTGCACGCTGTTATCGAAAGTCTGGACACCTTGAAGGGAGTTGTGCGCCAAGGCCGGCAAGGGTTGTGAATTGTCGATGGTCTTTACCTGGTCATGAGCACCGACTCCGCAACTGACGAACATCGTCATCAGGCTGAAACCAACTGCGCGAAGGGCAACTTGCATAGTTCAATCCTTAGTATTCGAAAATGACGTAGTGCCTGGCGTGAGCGTGAACAGGCCTGCGATGGAGGCGTTCGGGAGAGTGAATCGCAAATTCCACACGGTGCCGCCACCCGGATGGAGGGGGCGGGTCCCGGCGAGGTCAGTGAAGTGTTGTGGCGTGTCGTCAAGCGGCAGGTTCACTCCCCGCATGGGGCGCGGAGGGTTGCCGGTGTAGCGAGCGTCCTGCGGGTGAAGGAAGAATACGAACGAAGTCGCCCACGCAGAGGCGTGTATCCCCATTGTGTACATGACGACTCCCCGGTTCCCTGGTGACCTGTTTGAATGAGCCGGCACTGGCGGCCGTTGCTGAGAACTATTTCCTGTCAAGCCTGCAGGACACGTTTGTTGACGCTAGCAGCTAACGGCCAATTAGCCAGTCGAAGGGATTAATTCGTTGGTTTTGCGTACAGAAAACCTGTTGGTTTGTGTACTGGAAAACGGAGGGGAAGGAGGCGGGGTGTTTCAAGGGGAGGTTCCCACGCCGAAGCGTGAGAACGCCCCGATTCCGGCGTCAGATGTTTTTTGCCTGCGCCCGGATGCGCTCTTCCTGTTCGCGCAACTCCGGAGTGAATTCCGCGCCGAAGTCTTCGGCCTCGAACACCTGGCGAATCTCGATTTCGGGTTCGGTGCCCGGCATCGGGTTGGGGCAGCGCTTGAGCCATTCGATGGCTTCTTCTCTGGATTTGACTTTCCACAGCCAGAAGCCGGCGATCAGTTCCTTGGTTTCGGCGAAAGGACCGTCAATGACCGTGCGCTTGTCTCCACTGAAGCGTACCCGTGCGCCTTTGCTGCTGGGATGCAGGCCTTCGCCGGCGAGCATGATGCCGGCCTTGACCAGTTCTTCGTTGTAGTTGCCCATGGCGGTGAGCAGTTCTTCGCTGGGCATGATGCCGGCTTCGGAATCCTGACTGGCCTTGATGATGATCATGAATCGCATGGTGCTATCTCCGCAGGAAATGAAAGATTCACTGTATGGTCGCTTGGCGATTTGCCAAATCGACACTGTTGCAAAAAGATTCGCCGACGACCGCTCACCGATTTACTTTCGACTGGCATTTGGCTATTTGGTAGTCCCTTCATCGACCAATGGAATGTGTCCCCATGCCTACCCTGGAACTCACCACGCTGATACCTCGCCGCACACCGGCGCAGGTGCTTGATTTTTGTCTGGATGGCGTGAATTTTCCAAAGATTTTCCCTGAACGCGTCACGCCGCTGGGGCATGTAGACCCTCATGATTTGCGCATCGAAGCGGGCCGCCAGTTCCGCTTTCGGCACTGGATGTTCAATGCCGTTCCGGCGAACTGGACGGTGGTGATCCGTGAAGTCAGCGACTGTCATTTCGTCGATGAAATGCTCAAGGGGCCGCTGCGTGCCTTTCGTCATGAACACAGGGTAGCGGCGGGAGAGGGCGGTACGCTGTACAGCGACCGAGTGACCTATTCGGCCATTGGCGGTGCGCTGATGGAGAGGCTGGTGGTCAATGCCTACATGCGGCGGATATTCGAAGCACGGCATCGCAATATGCTGAAATTGTTATAGGCGTCGCGGCTTGCCGGCGAAAGCGGCCTGACGTCGTGTGGCGATCACGAAAGCGCGTTCGCCGGCAAGCCTGGCTCCTACGGCGAAGACGGCCTTACGTCATGCGTCGCCATTGAAAACGCGTTCGCCTGTA
>NZ_JBNNVQ010000008.1:31265-106676 GCF_050280625.1 Pseudomonas sp. NPDC089569 | reverse complement strand
TGTAGGAGCGAGGCTTGCCCGCGAAGGCGGCCTTACGTCTTGCAGCGATCACGAAAGCGCGTTCGCCGGCAAGCCTGGCTCCTACAGCGAAGACGGCCTTGCGTCATGCGTCGCCATTGAAAACGCGTTCGCCTGTAGGAGCGAGGCTTGCCCGCGAAGGCGGCCTTACGTCTTGCAGCGATCACGAAAGCGCGTTCGCCGGCAAGCCTGGCTCCTACAGCGAAGACGGTCTTGCGTCATGCGTCGCCATCGAAAACGCGTTCGCCTGTAGGAGCGAGGCTTGCTCGCGAAGGCGGCCTTACGTCTTGCAGCGATCACGAAAGCGCGTTCGCCGGCAAGCCTGGCTCCTACGGCGAAGACGGTCTTACGTCTTGCGGCGACCATGAAAACGCGTTCGTTCCTACGGGCTCTCTGTCATTTGTGAGCACGATGGTTCACGATTTGTATCCGGGGTAGGTGACCGGCGCATTTCGTGGTTAACTTCGGCCTCTTAACATCCTCTACATCAACGTTCAGAAGGAATCCGTTCATGGCTCAAGTCACCCTCAAAGGCAATCCGGTTCAAGTCAACGGCCAGTTGCCCCAAGCCGGTTCCAAGGCGCCAGCCTTTTCCCTGGTGGCCGGCAATCTGTCCGATGTCACCCTGAAAGACTTCGCCGGCAAGCGCAAAGTGCTGAACATTTTCCCAAGCATCGACACCCCAACCTGCGCTACATCGGTGCGCAAGTTCAATGCCCAGGCCAATGACATTGCCAACACCGTGGTGCTGTGCATCTCCGCCGACCTGCCGTTCGCCCAGGCACGTTTCTGCGGCGCTGAAGGCCTGGAAAACGTACAGAACCTGTCGACCCTGCGTGGCGCAGAATTCATCCAGAACTACGGTGTCGCCATTGCCGACGGCCCGCTCAAGGGCCTGACTGCCCGCGCCGTGGTCGTTCTGGACGAAAACGACAATGTGCTGCACAGCGAACTGGTCAAGGAAATCGCTGAAGAGCCAAACTACGAAGCAGCGTTGGCCGTACTGAAATAAGTACTGCTTTACAATTGTTAACGGCCTGGCCCTGTCCAGGCCGTTTTCATTTGTGATTCAGTATCTTGGAAACATTTTCTGTTACGTAAGCCGAAAGTAAATTGCCGGTAAAGGCGCTTTGCTTAACACCCGCCAGTGCTTATCGTTCAGCTACATGCAAAAAAAAGCCCACGCGCCCAATGGTTGATCACTCAATGCAATCCTCCGCTTCCCGTAGTCCCCGTCGCTGGCTGTTTGGCCTGCTTGTCCTGCTGGTCATCGCCGCGCTGTGCTGGAAATTCTGGCCCGGCGGTACTGCGCCGAAAGAGGCCGTGGGGCAGAAAGCCGTGGCAGGGCACGTCGGCAGGTCCGGCGGCATGCGCCCGGGGTTCGGTGGCGCGACCGGCCCGGTCCCGGTTCGGGTCGCTCCGGCGGTCAAGGGGGATTTCCCGCTTTACTACAAGGCACTGGGCACGGTCACCGCGCTCAATACCATCAACGTGCGCAGCCGCGTTGCCGGTGAGCTGGTCAAGATCTATTTCGAGGAAGGGCAGATGGTCAAGGCAGGCGATCTGCTGGCCGAGATCGACCCGCGCCCTTACCAGAATGCCTTGCTCCAGGCCGAAGGCACCTTGCTGCAGAATCAGGCGCAATTGAAGAACGCCCAGGTGGATGTCGAGCGTTATCGCGGCTTGTACCGTGAAGACAGTATCGCCAAGCAGACCCTGGACACCGCCGAAGCGCTGGTCGGTCAGTTCCAGGGCACGGTCAAGACCAACCAGGCGGCCGTCAACGACGCCAGGCTCAATCTCGAATTCACCAAGATCCGCGCCCCCATCGCCGGGCGTGTCGGCCTGCGTCAGCTCGATGTCGGCAACCTGGTCGCGGCCAATGACACCACGGCGCTGGCGATCATCACCCAGACCCAGCCGATCAGCGTGGCCTTCACACTGCCTGAAAACAGCCTTGAAACCGTACTTGCGCGTTATCGCAGCGGCGCCAGGCTGCCCGCCGAAGCCTGGGACCGTGGCGATACCAAGTTGCAGGCAACAGGCGTGCTGCAGAGCCTGGACAACCAGATCGATGTCGCTACCGGCACCCTGAAGTTCAAGGCGCGCTACGAGAACCGCGACCTGTCGCTGTTCCCCAATCAGTTCGTCAATGTGCGCCTGCTGGCCGATACCCTCAAGGGCGTGATCCTCGCGCCGTCCGCGGCGATCCAGTTCGGCACCAACGGCACGTTCGTCTATGCCCTGGACGGCGACAAGAAGGTCAAGATCCGTCAGTTGAAGATCGGCGCCAGCGACGGTGAAAACACCGTGGTCACCGAAGGCCTGGCAGCGGGGGATCGCGTCGTGCTGGAAGGTACCGATCGCCTGAAGGACGGCAGCGATGTGGAGGTGGTCAACGACCCGCAGCAAGTACCGGCCAGCCCGGCTGGTCACCTGCAGGGCAAATCGGCGGCCAGTTCGACTGAGCCGGCGCCTGCCGACAAGGCGAAAAAGGGCGGCGCATGAATCTCTCGCGGCTGTTCATTCTTCGCCCGGTGGCGACCACCCTGAGCATGCTGGCCATTGTTCTGGCCGGTGTGATCGCCTACCGCCTGCTGCCGGTTTCGGCATTGCCACAGGTCGATTACCCGACCATTCGCGTCATGACCCTCTATCCCGGCGCCAGTCCGGATGTCATGACCAGCGCCGTGACCGCGCCGCTCGAGCGCCAGTTCGGCCAGATGCCCGGGCTGACCCAGATGGCCTCGACCAGCTCCGGCGGCGCCTCGGTACTGACCCTGCGTTTCAGCCTCGACATCAACATGGACGTCGCCGAGCAGCAGGTGCAGGCGGCGATCAACGCGGCGACCAACCTGTTGCCCAAGGATCTGCCCGCGCCGCCGGTGTACAACAAGGTCAACCCGGCCGATACGCCGGTGCTGACCCTGGCCATCACCTCCAAAACCATGCTGTTGCCCAAGCTCAACGATCTGGTTGATACGCGCATGGCGCAGAAGATTGCCCAGATCAGCGGCGTCGGCATGGTCAGTATTGCCGGTGGTCAACGCCAGGCCGTGCGGATCAAGGTAAATCCCCAGGCACTGGCGGCCAACAAACTGAACCTGTCGGATGTGCGCACCCTGATCGGCGCCTCCAACGTCAACCAGCCCAAGGGTAACTTCGACGGCCCGACCCGGGTTTCGATGCTCGATGCAAACGATCAACTGACCTCGCCAGAGGACTACGCCAACCTGATCCTGGCCTATTCCAACGGCGCGCCGTTGCGCCTGAAGGATGTCGCCGAGATCGTCGATGGCGCCGAGAACGAACGCCTGGCGGCATGGGCCAATGAAAACCAGGCGGTGCTGCTCAACATCCAGCGCCAGCCGGGCGCCAACGTCATCGAGGTGGTGGATCGGATCAAGGCGTTGCTGCCGAGTATCACCGACAACCTGCCTGCGGGTCTGGACGTGGTCGTGCTGACCGACCGTACCCAGACCATCCGGGCATCGGTCAAGGACGTGCAGCACGAACTGCTGATCGCCATCGCACTGGTGGTGATGGTCACCTTCCTGTTCCTGCGTCGGGCCAGTGCCACCATCATTCCCTCGGTGGCCGTGCCGTTGTCGCTGATCGGTACGTTCGGCGTGATGTACCTGGCGGGGTTCTCGGTCAACAACCTGACCCTGATGGCGCTGACCATCGCCACCGGCTTCGTGGTGGACGATGCCATCGTGATGCTGGAGAACATTTCACGTTTCATCGAGGAGGGCGACAGCCCGCTCAATGCCGCGCTCAAGGGTGCCAAGCAGATCGGCTTCACCCTGGTGTCCCTGACCCTGTCGCTGATTGCCGTGCTGATCCCGCTCCTGTTCATGGCCGATGTAGTAGGGCGGCTGTTCCGCGAGTTCGCCATTACCCTGGCGGTGGCCATCCTGATTTCCCTGGTGGTGTCCCTGACGCTGACGCCGATGATGTGCGCGCGCCTGCTCAAGCAGGAGCCGAAGGAAGAGCAACAGGGGCGTTTCTACCGTGCCAGCGGTGCGTTCATCGACTGGATGATCGCCGCCTACGGGCGCAAATTGCAGTGGGTGCTCAGGCACCAGCCGCTGACCCTGCTGGTGGCCATCGGCACGCTGGTACTGACGGTATTGCTGTACATGGTGGTGCCCAAGGGGTTTTTCCCGGTGCAGGACACCGGGGTTATCCAGGGCATTTCCGAGGCGCCGCAGTCGATATCCTTCGCGGCGATGAGCGAGCGCCAGCAGGCATTGGCCAAGGTCATCCTGGCGGATCCGGCGGTCGAAAGCCTGTCGTCCTACATTGGCGTCGACGGTGACAACTCGACGCTCAACAGCGGTCGACTGCTGATCAACCTCAAGTCCCACAGTGATCGTGACCTGAACGCCAACGCGGTGATCGCGCGGCTGCAGCCGCAAGTGGACAAACTGGTCGGCATCCGTCTGTTCATGCAACCGGTGCAGGACCTGACCATCGAGGACCGGGTCAGCCGCACGCAGTACCAGTTCAGCATGTCGTCACCCGACGCCGAGTTGCTCAGTTTGTGGAGCGGGCGCCTGGTCGAAGCGCTGGCGGATCGCCCGGAACTGACCGATGTGGCCAGTGACCTGCAGGACAAGGGTTTGCAGGTCTACCTGGTGATTGACCGTGATGCGGCATCGCGCGTCGGGGTGTCGGTATCGAACATCACCGATGCGCTGTACGACGCCTTCGGCCAGCGACAGATTTCCACCATCTATACCCAGGCCAGCCAGTACCGCGTGGTGTTGCAGTCGCAGTCCGGCGAGAAGATCGGCCCCAAGGCGCTGGATCAGATTCACGTCAAGACCACCGATGGCGCTCAGGTACGGTTGTCCAGCCTGGCGCATGTCGAAGAGCGTCAGGCCCAATTGGCGATCACCCATATCGGCCAGTTCCCGGCGGTCATGATGTCGTTCAACCTGGCCCCCGGCGTGGCGCTTGGGCATGCGGTGCAAGTCATCGAGCAGGTGCAGAAGGACATCGGCATGCCGATTGGCGTGCAGACCCAGTTCCAGGGCGCTGCCGAGGCGTTCCAGGCATCGCTGTCAAGCACCTTGCTGCTGATCCTGGCGGCGGTGGTGACCATGTACATCGTGCTCGGCGTGCTGTACGAGAGCTACATCCATCCCGTCACCATCCTGTCCACCTTGCCTTCGGCAGCCATCGGCGCGTTGCTGGCCTTGCTGCTGAGCGGCAATGACCTGGGGATGATCGCGATCATCGGCATCATCCTGCTCATCGGCATCGTCAAGAAGAACGCGATCATGATGATCGACTTTGCGCTGGACGCCGAACGCAATCAGGGCATGGACCCGCAAACGGCGATCTACCAGGCGGCCTTGCTGCGATTCCGGCCGATCCTGATGACCACCCTGGCCGCCTTGTTCGGCGCGGTGCCGCTGATGCTGGCCACCGGTTCCGGGGCGGAATTGCGCCAGCCGCTGGGTCTGGTGATGGTCGGTGGTTTGTTGGTCAGTCAGATCCTGACCCTGTTCACCACCCCGGTGATTTACCTGTATTTCGATCGTCTCGGCCGTCGTTGGGGACCCAGGTCCGAATCCGTGGAAGCGGTAGAGCAGCCATGAACCTGTCCGGTCCTTTCATCAAGCGTCCGGTAGCGACCATGCTGCTTTCGCTGGCCATCATGTTGCTGGGCGGCGTGAGTTTCGGCCTGTTGCCGGTGTCGCCGCTGCCGCAAATGGACTTTCCGGTCATTGTGGTCCAGGCCAGCCTGCCCGGTGCGAGCCCGGAGGTCATGGCGTCCACCGTGGCCACACCGCTGGAACGCTCCTTCGGCGCCATTGCCGGGGTCAACACCATGAGCAGCCGCTCCAGCCAGGGCTCGACACGGGTGATCCTGCAATTCGACCTGGACCGCGACATCAACGGTGCGGCGCGTGAAGTGCAGGCGGCGATCAACGCTTCGCGCAATTTGTTGCCCAGCGGCATGCGCAGCATGCCGACCTACAAGAAGGTCAACCCGTCCCAGGCGCCGATCATGGTGCTGTCGCTGACGTCGGACGTGCTGGAAAAAGGCCAGTTGTATGACCTGGCCTCGACCATCCTGTCCCAGAGCCTGTCGCAGGTACAGGGCGTCGGTGAGGTACAGATCGGCGGCAGCTCCCTGCCGGCCGTGCGCATCGAGCTCGAACCCCAGGCGCTCAACCAGTACGGCGTGGCGCTGGACGATGTACGCAATACCATTGCCAACGCCAACGTGCGCAGGCCCAAGGGCTCGGTGGAGGACGATCAGCGACTGTGGCAGGTGCAGGCCAACGATCAACTGGAAAAGGCCAAGGACTACGAGTCGTTGATCATTCACTACGCCAATGGCGCGGCCCTGCGCCTCAAGGATGTGGCCAAGGTCAGCGATGGCGTCGAAGATCGCTACAACAGCGGTTTTTTCAACGACGATTCGGCGGTGCTGCTGGTGATCAACCGTCAGGCCGGCGCCAACATCATTGAGACGGTCAACGAAATCAAGGCCCAGTTGCCGGCGTTGCAGGCCGTTTTGCCGGCCAGCGTCAAACTGAACCTGGCCATGGACCGTTCGCCGGTGATCAAGGCCACGCTGCATGAAGCGGAAATGACCCTGCTGATCGCCGTGGCGCTGGTGATCCTGGTGGTGTTCCTGTTCCTCGGCAACTTTCGTGCATCGCTGATTCCGACCCTGGCTGTGCCGGTGTCGCTGGTCGGCACTTTTGCGGTGATGTACCTCTACGGATTCTCCCTGAACAACCTGTCGCTGATGGCGCTGATTCTGGCCACCGGGCTGGTGGTGGACGACGCCATCGTGGTGCTGGAGAACATCTCCCGGCATATCGACGAGGGGGTGCGGCCCATGAGGGCGGCGTACCTGGGGGCCCGGGAAGTGGGCTTCACCTTGCTGTCGATGAACGTGTCGCTGGTCGCGGTGTTCCTGTCGATCCTGTTCATGGGCGGGATCATCGAGAGCCTGTTCCGTGAGTTCTCCATCACTCTGGCGGCGGCCATCGTGGTGTCGCTGGTGGTTTCCCTGACATTGACCCCGATGCTCTGCGCGCGCTGGCTCAAGCCGCATACGCCTGGCCAGGAAAATCGGCTGCAACGCTGGAGCCGGTCGGTCAACGAATGGATGGTCGGCAAATACGCCACCAGTCTCGACTGGGTGCTGCGCCATCGCCGCCTGACGTTGCTCAGCCTGATCGTCACTGTCGGTGTAAACGTTGCCCTGTACGTGGTGGTGCCCAAAACCTTTCTGCCGCAACAGGACACTGGCCAGTTGATCGGTTTCGTTCGCGGCGACGATGGCCTGTCGTTCGGTGTGATGCAGCCGAAAATGGAGACCTTCCGCCGCGCCGTGCTCAAGGACGATGCGGTACAAAGCGTTGCCGGTTTCATCGGCGGCACCAACGGCACCAACAATGCCTTCATGCTGGTGCGCCTCAAGCCGATCAAGGAACGCAACATTTCCGCGCAGAAGGTCATCGAGCGCTTGCGCAAGGAAATGCCCAAGGTTCCCGGTGCGCAACTGATGTTGATGGCCGACCAGGACCTGCAGTTCGGCGGCGGTCGCGAACAGACCACATCGCAGTATTCCTACATCCTGCAAAGCGGCGACCTGGGGGCGTTGCGCCAGTGGTATCCAAAAGTCGTGACCGCGCTCAAGGCCTTGCCCGAGCTGACCGCGATCGATGCCCGCGAAGGCCGCGGCGCACAGCAGGTGACGCTGATCGTCGACCGCGATCAGGCCAAGCGCCTGGGCGTCGACATGGACATGGTCACCGCGGTGCTGAACAACGCCTACAGCCAGCGACAGATATCGACCATCTACGACAGCCTCAACCAGTACCAGGTGGTGATGGAGGTCAACCCCAAATATGCCCGTGACCCGATCACTCTCAATCAGGTGCAGGTGATCACCGCTGCCGGCGCGCGGATTCCGTTGTCGACCATCGCCCATTACGAAAACAGCCTGGAAGACGATCGGGTCAGCCACGAAGGCCAGTTCGCTTCGGAAAGCATTTCCTTCGACATGGCCGCAGGGGTGACGGTGGAGCAGGGCAGTGCCGCCATCGAGCGGGCGATTGCCTCGCTGGGCCTGCCCGAAGATGTCATCGTGAAAATGGCCGGAACCGCCGATGCCTTTGCCGCGACCCAGAAGAGTCAGCCGTGGATGATCCTCGGCGCGCTGGTGGCGGTGTACCTGGTGCTCGGTGTGCTGTACGAAAGCTACATTCACCCCCTGACCATTCTCTCGACCTTGCCATCGGCGGGCGTCGGCGCGTTGTTGTCGATTTATGCCCTGGGCGGCGAGTTCAGCCTGATCTCGTTGCTGGGGCTGTTCCTGTTGATCGGCGTGGTGAAGAAAAACGCCATTCTGATGATCGACCTCGCCCTGCAGCTCGAACGCCAGCAAGGCATGGCGCCGCAGGAGTCGATTCGCAACGCATGCCTGCAACGGCTGCGACCGATCCTGATGACCACCCTGGCGGCGATCCTTGGCGCCTTGCCGCTGCTGCTCAGCCGTGCCGAGGGGGCGGAAATGCGCCAGCCGCTGGGCCTGACCATCATCGGCGGGTTGATCTTCAGCCAGGTGCTGACCCTTTACACCACTCCGGTGGTTTACCTCTATCTCGACAAGCTGCGCCATCGCTTCAACCGCTGGCGCGGCGTGCGCACCGATGCCGCTCTGGAAACTCCGCTATGACTGACCGTTCGCCGTTCAAACTGACCGCACCGCTGATCACTGCCCGAGGCTCGCGGTTGTTGAGCCTGTCGCTGTGCGTGGCCATGCTCAGTGCCTGCGCCATCGGCCCGGACTACCAGCGCCCGCAAACCGCTGCACCGGCGCAGTACAAGGAAGCGGCCGGCTGGCGCCAGGCCAATCCGAGCGACGCCCTGGCCCGCGGTGCGTGGTGGGAGTTGTATGGCGACCAGCAGCTCAATGGCCTGGTCGAACGACTCAACAGTTCCAACCAGTCGGTTGCCCAGTCCGAGGCCCAGTACCGCCAGGCACAGGCGCTGGTGCGCAGCGCCCGAGGAGCGTTTTTCCCCACGGTGGATTTGACCGTCGGCAAGAATCGCTCCAGCCAGGGTACGGGCAGCAGCAACTCCAGCCTGACCAGTTCCTCCAGCGGTATTCGCAATACCTACACCGCACAGGCCGGTGTCAGTTGGGAGGCCGATGTCTGGGGCAAGCTGCGCCGTGGCCTTGAAGCCGACAGGGCCAACGCCGAGGCCAGCTTCGCCGATCTGGCGGCGATGCGGTTGAGCCAGCAATCGGAACTGGTGCAGAACTACGTGCAATTGCGTGTCATCGATCAACAGAAGCGCCTGTTGCAAGCGACTGTGGAAACCTACCAGCGCTCGCTGACCATGACCGAAAACCAGTACCGCGCCGGAGTGTCGGGCAAGGATGCGGTGGCCCAGGCGCAGACCCAGCTCAAGAGCACCGAGGCCGACCTGGTCGATCTGATCTGGCAGCGTGCCCAGTTCGAGCACGCCATTGCCGTGCTGATCGGTGTGCCGCCGGCGGAGTTGAACCTGGCGGAAACCCAGGATATCCCGGCGTTGCCCGATGTGCCATTGAGCTTTCCTTCGCAATTGCTGGAACGGCGCCCGGACATCGCCTCGGCCGAACGCTCGGTGATGGCTGCCAATGCCAACATTGGCGTGGCCAAGGCCGCTTATTACCCGGACCTGACCCTGAGCATGAACGGCGGATACAGCAGCAGTACCTCAAAGGACTGGTTTACCCTGCCTAACCGTTTCTGGTCGGTGGGGCCGCAACTGGCCATGACCTTGTTCGACGGCGGGCAGCGTTCGGCAGAAGTCGATCGCAGCGAGGCGGCCTATGACGAGACCGTGGCCAAGTACCGCCAGACCGTACTCGACGGTTTCCGTGAAGTGGAAAACTTTCTGGTCCAGCTCAAGGTGCTGCAGGACGAGGACGTGGTGCGGCAACAGGCACTGCAAGCCGCCCGCGAGTCGTTGCGCCTTACCACGAACCAGTACAAGGCCGGGTTGATTGCGTATCTGGATGTCGTGGTGGTTCAAGCGGCGGCATTGAACAACGAGCGCAGCAGCCTGGATCTGTTGCAGAGTCGCCTGCTCGCCAGCGTGCAGTTGATCGCAGCATTGGGCGGGGGCTGGGACGGGCAGCTTCAGGCAAGTAACAATTGATGCCTCCCTGCAGGAGCCAGCGGTGCGGCGATCCGATGTGCCGGCGAAGACGTTCTTGAAAGCGCTTTCGCTGTAGGAGCCAGGCTTGCCGGCGAACGCGATCTTGAGGATGTCTTCGCCTGTAGGAGCCAGGCTTGCCGGCGAACGTATCCTTGGGGACGCTTTCGCCTGTAGGAGCCAGGCTTGCCGGCGAACGTATTCTTGGGGACGCTTTCGCCTGTAGGAGCCAGGCTTGCCGGCGAACGTATCCTTGAGGACGCTTTCGCCGGCAAGCCTGGCTCCTACAGAAAAGATGTTGTTCTTGAGGGCGCTTTCGCCGGCAAGCCTGGCTCCTACAGAAAAGATGTTGTTCTTGAGGGCGCCTTCGCCGGCAAGCCTGGCTCCTACAAAAAAGATGCTGTTCTCGAGGGCGCCTTCGCCCGCCGCACCGCTGGTTCATGCGAAATGAAGACGGTGGTTTGAAGCCCATTCACACGGTCAAACAAGCGTTTCATCGGGTTGATGGCATTTTGCTCATTTTGTGAGTGCGTTCTCATTTGGAATCAGTACAATCGCTCCATTTGCCCCGCCGAGAAAGGAAGCGGTACGGAGGGGCATGTCGAGAATTTCTATGCTCATCGGTAGCTATTCCCCCACGTTGGTGGTCATTTCGCTTTGTGTTGCGATTCTGGCCTCGTACACCGCACTCGATTTGACCGGGCGCATTGCCACTGCCAAGGGCAGGGCGGTGCATCTATGGACAGCCGGTGGCGCCCTGGCCATGGGGGTGGGTATCTGGTCGATGCATTTCATCGGCATGCTGGCATTCAGCCTGCCCATCGATCTGGGCTACGACGCCGGCATTACCGCGCTGTCGTTGCTCACCGGCGTGCTCTCCAGCGGTTTCGCTCTGTGGCTGGTCAGTCAACCGCGGTTGCCGGCCTGGCAGCTGGCGTTCGGTGCACTGGTGATGGGGGCCGGTATCAGCGCCATGCACTACACCGGCATGGCCGCCATGCGCATGCAGCCGGGTATCGACTACGATCCGACGTTATTCGGCGCATCGTTGCTGATAGCGGTCATCGCTTCGGGGGCTGCCCTGTGGATCGCCTTCCGTCTGCGCCAGCACACGCCTTATGTGCGCATGATTCGTGGCGGTGCGGCCGTGATCATGGGTATTGCCATTGTCGGCATGCATTTCACCGGCATGGCGGCGGCACGTTTTCCCGATGGCAGTTTCTGCGGTGCGGCCATCAGCGGCCTCAACGGCAAGGGCCTGGACAATCTGGTGTTGATCACCACGCTGGCAGTGCTGAGCATTGCCCTGCTGACCTCGATCCTCGATGCACGCCTGGAGGCTCGCACCGCCGCCCTTGCTCAATCGTTGACCGAAGCCAACCGCGAACTGACCCAACTGGCGCTGCATGACACCCTGACGGGTCTGCCAAACCGCATGTTGCTGGCCGACCGCATCGATCAGGCGATGTCGCGGGTGGAGGGCGAGGGCGGTTGTTTTGCCCTGATGTTCATTGACCTTGACGGCTTCAAACCGGTCAACGATGCCTTCGGTCATCACATGGGCGACTTGCTGTTGCGTGAGGTCAGCCTGCGCCTGCGTGAGGATCTGCGTCACCATGACACCCTGGCGCGCATCGGTGGCGATGAGTTCGTCCTGCTGGTGCAACTGAGCGAACCCAATGACGCGATGAATCTGGCGGCCCGGCAGGTCGGGCTGATTGCCCGTTCGTTCCGGGTGGCCGAGCACGATTTGCAGATTTCGGCCAGCGTGGGTATTGCGCTGTATCCCGGCAATGGCCAGACCGCCCACGAGTTGTTGATGAACGCCGATGCGGCGATGTATCACGCCAAGGGTGCGGGCAAAAACGGCTACAGCTTTTTCGACGCGTCGATGAACAGTAACGCGCGCAAGCAACTGCAAATGCTGCAGGACCTGCGAAACGCCGTCGAGCAACGGCAGTTCTGTCTGCATTACCAACCGAAATTCGATGCCACCAAAAACCGTCCGGTCGGCGCCGAGGCCCTGTTGCGCTGGGAGCACCCCACGCAGGGGTTGTTGCTGCCGGACAAGTTCATCGATATTGCGGAAAAAACCGGGTTGATCATTCCGATTGGTGAATGGGTGCTCAACGAGGCCTGTCGGCAGATGCGCGAATGGTATGTGTTGGGGCACACGGACTGGCGTATTGCGGTCAACCTTTCGGCGCTTCAGTTCTGCCACGCCGGCCTGGTCCAGAGTGTGGCCAGGGCGTTGGCCACGCACCACTTGCCGGCCAACAACCTGACCCTGGAAATTACCGAAACCACCGCGATGAGCGACGCCGATGCCAGCATGACGGTGTTGCAGGAACTGTCTGAAATGGGCGTGGACTTGTCCATTGATGATTTCGGCACTGGGTATTCGAGCCTGATGTACCTCAAGCGCCTGCCAGCCAACGAACTGAAAATCGACCGTGGATTCGTGCGCGATCTGGAGCGTGACAGCGATGACGCGGCAATCGTTTCGGCCATTGTCGCCCTGGGTCAGGCGCTGGGGCTGCGGATCGTCGCCGAGGGCGTGGAAACCGACATGCAACAGGACTTTCTGACGCAACTGGGTTGCGACTCGTTGCAAGGTTATTTGCTCGGGCATCCGCTGCCGGCCGAGGGTTTCATGGCGCAGATCGAGCGGACGAAGGCGCTTTTGCCGGCTTGAGCATCATGGCCGGGACGCCTGTCCGCCGGCCGCGCTACCCGACAATAGCCTCATGCAAAAACCGTCAATGACGGTTATTCTTGCCCCCGACCGCTTACGCTTGGAACGGGGAAAGCTTGCATGGACAAAGTCATCGTCATCACCGGCGGCAGTCGCGGCATTGGTGCCGCCACAGCCCTGTTGGCCGCCGAACAAGGTTATCGGATCTGCATCAATTATCAGGCCGACGAGCAGGCGGCACTCAATGTGCTGGAGCAAGTCCGCGCCATGGGCGCACAAGCCATTGCGGTGCGTGCCGATGTCAGCATCGAAGATGAAGTGATCGCGCTGTTTCACCGGGTGGACACGGAGCTGGGCCGTGTTACGGCGCTGGTGAACAATGCTGGCACCGTGGGGCAGAAGTCCCGTGTCGACGAAATGTCCGAGTTCCGCATTCTCAAGATCCTCAAGACCAATGTGCTGGCACCTGTGCTCTGCGCCAAGCATGCGATCCTGCGCATGTCGCCCAAACATGGCGGGCAGGGTGGCAGCATCGTCAACGTCTCTTCGGTCGCCGCACGCCTGGGCTCACCCAACGAATATGTCGACTATGCCGCCTCCAAGGGCGCGCTCGACACGTTCACCATCGGCCTGTCCAAGGAAGTGGCGGGTGAAGGTATTCGTGTCAATGCGGTGCGGCCGGGCTATATCTACACCGATTTCCATGCCCTGAGCGGCGATCCCGACCGGGTCAGCAAGCTGGAGTCGGCAATCCCCATGGCCCGTGGCGGCCGGCCGGATGAAGTGGCTGAAGCGATTGTCTGGCTGCTGTCGGACAAGGCGTCGTATGCGACCGGGACCTTTGTCGATCTGGGAGGCGGGCGTTAATTCCCCAGGCTTGTGTTGACAGCACTGGCGTCTTCGCGAGCAGGCTCGCTCCCACATTTGTTTTGTGTGCACCTGTGGGAGCGAGCCTGCTCGCGATAGCGATCTGTCAGGCGAAAAATAACCCTCAGAACGATCTGACAATCCGTCCCAATGTCTCCATGGCCTTTTCCGATTCCTCGGTCCACGGGCTGCCGTAGTTCAGGCGAATGCAATTTCGAAACCGCTGCGTCGGCGAAAAGATCGGTCCCGGTGCGATGCTGATGCCTTGCGCCAGGGCCATCTGGAACAACTTCAACGAATCCATTTGCTCCGGCAGCTCCAGCCACAGAAAGTAGCCGCCGGCAGGCTGGCTGACACGGGTCTGTGGCGGGAAATGGCGGGCAATGGCCGACAGCATGGCGCTTTGCTGTTCCTCCAGGGCGTAACGCAATTTGCGCAGGTGCCGGTCATAACCGCCGTGTTGCAGGTAGTCGGCAATGGCGGCCTGGGCCGGCATCGAGGCACAGAGCGAGGTCATGAGCTTGAGTCGTTCGATTTTCTGCGCAAAGCGCCCGGCGGCGACCCAGCCGATGCGGTAACCCGGTGCAAGGCTCTTGGCGAAAGATCCACAGTGCATCACCAGCCCCTCGGTATCGAACGCCTTGGCCGGCTTGGGCGCCTGCTGGCCGTAATACAACTCGGCGTAGACATCGTCTTCGATCAACGGCACCTGATGACGGCGCAGCAGTTCCACCAGTTCCTGTTTCTTCGATTCCGGCATGGTCGCGCCCATGGGGTTCTGGAAACTGGTCATGCACCAACACGCCTTGATCGGGTGGCGTTCCAGGGTTTGCGCCAACACGCCAAGGTCGATGCCGTCGCGCGGATGCACCGGAATTTCCACGGCCTTGAGTTTCAACCGCTCCAGTATTTGCAGGCAGGCATAGAACGCCGGGGCTTCGATGGCCACCAGGTCACCGGGTTGGGTTACGGCTTGCAGGCACAGGTTCAGCGCTTCCAGTGCACCGTTGGTGATCAGCAACTCTTCCATCGGCAGCATCAACCCGCCGACCATGTAGCGCAGGGCGATTTGCCGACGCAGTTGCGGGTTGCCCGGCGACAGGTCGGTCACGACCATGCGCGGGTCCATGTCCCGGCTGGCGCTGGCCAGCGAGCGTGACAGCCTTTGCAGGGGAAACAGGCCGGGGCTGGGGAACGCCGAGCCGAAAGGCACGGTGTTGGGGTCCTTGATCGAGTCGAGTACCGAGAACACCAGTTCGCTGACGTCGACTTCGGTGGATTCGTTGACCTGGCTGCTGATCACCGGCTCGCTGAACGGACGCGGTGCGTGGGCATTGACGAAGTAGCCCGAACGCGGCCGTGCCCGGATCAGGCCGCGGCGCTCCAGCAGGTAATAGGCCTGGAACACCGTGGACGGGCTGACGCCGTAAGTCTGGCTGGCGTAGCGCACCGAAGGCACTCGCTGGCCGGGGCCGAGGACACCGCAGCGAATCAGTTCAGCGATGTCGTCGGCGAATTTTTCGTAGCGTTTCATTGAGAACCCGGATGGTTGTCATGTGAAAAATCGGGGGCGCCGTTCACCGTAGGAGCCGAGCTTGCCGGCGAAGAACGATAACGCGGTTCCGACAGTTACACCTCGGCGCCTGGTTCGCGGGCAAGCCTCGCTCCTACGGATCTGAGCGGTGCGGCGATCCGGCGCCCCGCAGTCTAAGGGATCAACGGTTCATCGGCGCAACAAACCGGCTGCTGGCCACACTGAAAACACTCGGCTCATCGCTGTCGACGATCTTGAACGCGATGCTTTGCGAGCTGCTTTTCGGGCGCTGCGCTGTCATCGCCACCGACACCGGCAGGTCGGCAATTTCGCCGGCCGCCAGGCTCAACTCAGTCTTGCCCTGCAACTGGAAACCGTCGCCGTCGACCAGTGACAAGTGGTAATCCTGGCGTTGCTGGGTCTTGTTGATGACCTTGAGGCTGTAGATGTTCTCGATCTGCCCCTGGCTGTTCTCGCGGAACAGGCCACGATCCTTGGTGACGTCCAGCGATACCATCGGCCGCTGCATCAGCGCGACCACCAGTGCCGCGATCATCACCACCAGCACGGCGGTGTAACCGATCAACCGTGGCCGCAGCAACCGGGTCTTGCCACCCTGCAACTCATGTTCGGAGGTGTAACGGATCAGTCCGGGCGCGTACCCCATCTTGTCCATGATCGAATCACAGGCATCGATGCACGCCGCGCACCCGATGCACTCCATCTGCAAGCCGTCGCGGATGTCGATGCCGGTAGGGCAGACCTGCACGCACAGTTGGCAGTCAATGCAGTCGCCCAGGCCGACTTCGGCCGGCTTGACGTCGCGCTTGCGCGGGCCACGGTTTTCGCCGCGGGCGACGTCGTAGGAAATGGTCAGGGTGTCCTTGTCGAACATCACGCTCTGGAACCTGGCATAAGGGCACATGTGCATGCACACCGCCTCGCGCAGCCAGCCGGCATTGATGTAAGTGGCGCCGGTGAAGAACAGCACCCAGAACAGGCTGATACCACCCATTTGCAGGGTCAGCAGTTCTTCGGCCAAGGGGCGGATCGGCGTGAAGTAGCCGACGAAGGTCAGGCCGGTCAGCAGGCTGATGGCCAGCCACATGGTGTGCTTGGCCGCGCGGCGCTTCAACTTGTTCAGACCCCAGGGCGCGGCTTGCAGCTTGATGCGTTGATTGCGGTCGCCTTCGGTGACCTTTTCACACCACATGAAGATCCAGGTCCAGGAGCTCTGTGGGCAGGTATAGCCGCACCATACGCGACCGGCGAACACCGTGATCGCGAACAGACCGAAAGCGGCGATGATCAGCAATGCTGAGAGCAGGATGAAATCCTGCGGCCAGAACGTCGCGCCGAAGATGTGGAATTTACTTTCCGAAAGGTCCCAGAGCACGGCCTGGCGGCCTCCCCAGTTGAGCCACACAGTGCCGAAGAACAATAGGAACAGAACACCGGCGCCGCTGATACGCAGGCTGCGGAACAAACCTGTGAAACTGCGGGTGTGGATCAGTCTGTCACTGGAGCCGGACTTCGTTTTCGTTCGCGAAGGCTCAAAGGTCTTGACTGGTGGTACGTGTTCAACGATTCGGACGGGGATTCTCTCGCTCATGGTCTTTCGCTCATCAGCCTCCATCAGGCATGAGCCACTATGAGCGCCCATCTGTTTGCATAACAGACTCAGGTAATTCAATAAAAAGCAGATCAGATGGGTTGCGCAGGGCCTGCTGCGACAAGTTGAAGCACCTGTCTTGAGCGGCCGCAAACACCGGCTTCAGGGGCTTGCGGCGCTTATTCAGCCAGGTCGGTCAAATCACCGAATCACCGCTGGTTGCCTTCAAGTGCCGACGACCGTCCACCGCGCCTGCCACGGTCAATGCGTCGGCTTGCGCTTCGGTGATGTAGATGCGTCGGCCATTACCCAGGTCCACAGCGGACATGGCCTTGGCGCCGTCGGTGATGATGGTCACATCGGTGCACAGGCGAATTTCTTCGCCATTTTCGGTGGTAAAGAAGCAGGTCTGGTTTTCGATGCGCACGGTCATGGCGTGCTCCTTTGTTTGCGACTGGTAAACGTTAGGGGCGCTGTGCCGGTCATCGTTCTGCGCAACCGATTAATGGTCGTTGTTGTCCGCGATACAACGTCTGCGCACGATTCCCGTACCCGTAGGAGCCAGGCTTGCCGGCGAAGACCGTTTGGCGTCATGCGTCGGATTCGAAAACGCTTTCGCCGGCTAGGCCTGACGACGTGCGCTGTCCATGAAAACGCCTTCGCCGGCAAGCCTGGCTCCTACGGGTATGGGGGCGGGCACGGGTACGGGTTTGGTGTTGTTGGGGATCGATCAATTGTCTTCATTCGGGCGTAACAATCACCGGCGGCATCGTCGTTGGCGGTTCTTCCCTTGGTGGCGGCGTCGCTCCGGGAGGGTCCTGTTCGGGGACGGGTTGCGGCTCGGTCGGCGGGATCACCGGATCGTCGATGTTCGGATCGGGGGTCTCGGCAGGGAAGGGATTGGTCATTGTTCAAGCCTCCGGTGGCACATGGCGTGAGTCGTGCTTTAGTTCATGCTTTAGTTCATTGACCGCCGTGGCATGTCATTGATTCCGACCCGTTGCCGGTGAACTTTTCCAGGCGCCGGTCGCTCGGAACCTAAGTGAGTTCAATCGGCGCGCGGCTTGCCGATGTGGATGACCATCAGACACGAGAGCGTCCTTGGGGCGTACAGGAGAGAGGCTCGATGACGGCTGAAAAACCGACAGAACTGAGCTACAACCCGCACATTCCGCTGTCGCAGGCGTTGCTGTTGCCGCGAATCGTGATCGAAAACACCCAGCCGACCCTCGATGGCGGCCAGTTCGCCGTCAAGGCCGTGGCCGGCCAGGACGTGGTGGTGACCAGCAAGGTCTTTGCCGACGGTCACGACAAACTGGCCGTGCGCATACGCTGGCGAACCGAAGACGACGACATCTGGCAAAGCGAGGTGATGACGGACCTTGGCAACAATGGCTGGCAGGGTCGATTTCACGTCGTGTCACCGGGGCGCTATGTCTATTGCATCGAAGCCTGGATCGATCAGTTCGCCAGTTTCTGCCATGAACTGGAAAAGAAACACGCCGCCGGCGTGCCTGTCAGTCTGGAGTTGCAGGAGGGTCGCATCCATGTGCAGCAGGCCGCCGAGCGCACGGAAGGACCACTGAGCGAACAATTGGCAGGGTTGCACCATGAACTGTCCGGGCTGCTGGAAACCGAGCAGGTGGCGCTGTTTCTGCACCAGCGTAGTGCCCGATTGATGGCATTGGCCGATCACCGTGCCTATTTGAGCCTGAGTCCCGAGTACCCGGTGGATGTCGAGCGTGAGCTGGCGCAGTTCGCCAGCTGGTATGAACTGTTTCCGCGTTCGATCACCGATGATCCCTCGCGCCACGGCACCTTCAACGACGTGCATTCGCGGTTGGCGATGATCCAGGACATGGGCTTCGATGTCCTCTACTTTCCGCCGATTCACCCGATCGGCCGCAGCTATCGCAAGGGGCGCAACAATGCCTTGACCGCGGGGCCCGACGATCCGGGCAGCCCCTATGCCATCGGCAGTCCGGAGGGTGGTCACGAGGCGATTCATTCGCAACTGGGCACCCGCGAAGATTTCCGTCGGCTGGTGGCGGCGGCCGCGGCGCATGGCCTGGAAATCGCCCTGGACTTCGCCATCCAGTGTTCCCAGGACCATCCCTGGTTGCAGCAGCATCCGGGCTGGTTCAACTGGCGCCCCGACGGCACCATCAAATACGCGGAAAACCCGCCGAAGAAGTACCAGGACATCGTCAACGTCGACTTCTACGCCGTCGAAGCGATTCCCAGCCTCTGGGTGGAGCTGCGCGACATCGTGGTCGGCTGGGTCGAGGAGGGCGTGAAGCTGTTTCGCGTCGACAACCCGCACACCAAGCCGCTGCCGTTCTGGCAATGGCTGATTGCCGATGTGCGGGCGTTGTATCCCGAGGTGATCTTCCTGGCCGAAGCCTTTACCACGCCGGCCATGATGGCGCGGCTGGGCAAGGTCGGTTACTCCCAGAGCTACACCTACTTCACCTGGCGTAATACCAAACATGAACTGGCCACGTACTTCACCGAGCTCAATCAGTCACCGTGGCGCGAGTGCTATCGACCGAATTTCTTCGTCAATACGCCGGACATCAACCCCGCCTTCCTGCATGACTGCGGGCGACCCGGTTTCCTGATCCGCGCGGTGCTGGCGAGCATGGGCTCCGGGTTGTGGGGCATGTATTCCGGGTTCGAGTTGTGCGAATCGGCGCCACTGCCCGGCAAGGAGGAGTATCTGGACTCCGAGAAATACGAGATCCGCCCTCGGGACTTCACCGCGCCGGGCAACATCATCGCCGAGATCGCCCAACTCAACCGTATCCGCCGGCAGAACCCGGCCCTGCACACACACCTGGGGCTGAAAATCTATAACGCCTGGAATGACAACATTCTGTACTTCGGCAAGCGCAGCGCCGACGGCAGCAATTTCATCCTGGTGGCCGTCAGCCTCGATCCCCATCACCCGCAAGAGGCCCATTTCGAATTGCCTTTGTGGGAACTGGGCTTGCCGGACGACGCCGATACCCAGGGCGAAGACCTGATGAACGGGCATCGCTGGACCTGGCACGGCAAGCACCAGTTCATGCGGATCGATCCTGCGTATCAGCCGTTCGGGATCTGGAGGATCACCGCTTAACCCATGATCGTTCCCACGCTCCGCGTGGGAACGCAGCCCGTGACGCTGCGCGTCACTGGACGCAGAGCGTCCCTTGAGGCATTCCCACGCGGAGCGTGGGAACGATCCGGGTCAGGGCGTTCGCTGGTATTCAACAGGAGTTTCACATGGCGAAGAAATCCAAGGCAGCCACGTTTATCAAGGACCCGCTCTGGTACAAGGACGCGGTGATCTATCAGGTACACGTCAAATCCTATTTCGACTCCAATGACGACGGAATCGGCGACTTTCCAGGCTTGATCGCCAAGCTTGATTACATTACCGAACTCGGCGTCAACACCATCTGGCTTTTGCCGTTCTACCCCTCGCCACGCCGCGATGACGGCTACGACATCGCCGAGTACCGGGCCGTGCACAGCGACTACGGCACCCTGGCCGACGCCCGGCGTTTCATCGCCGAGGCGCACAAGCGCGGATTACGCGTGATCACCGAACTGGTCATCAACCATACCTCCGACCAGCATCCCTGGTTCCAGCGGGCGCGCAAGGCGAAAAAGGGTTCGGCGGCGCGGGACTTCTATGTGTGGTCCGATGACGATCAGAAGTACGACGGCACCCGCATCATTTTCCTCGACACCGAGAAGTCCAACTGGACCTGGGACCCGGTGGCGGGCCAGTACTTCTGGCATCGCTTCTACTCTCACCAGCCGGACCTGAATTTCGACAACCCGCAGGTCATGAAAGCCGTGCTGTCGGTGATGCGCTACTGGCTCGACATGGGGATCGACGGCCTGCGCCTGGACGCGATTCCCTACCTGATCGAGCGTGACGGCACCAACAACGAAAACCTGCCGGAAACCCACGATGTCCTCAAACAGATTCGCGCTGAAATCGATGCCAATTACCCGGACCGCATGCTGCTGGCCGAGGCCAATCAATGGCCGGAGGACACGCAGTTGTATTTCGGTACAACGGATGCCGAAGGCCGCAATGGCGACGAATGCCACATGGCGTTCCACTTCCCGCTGATGCCACGCATGTACATGGCGCTGGCCCAGGAAGACCGTTTTCCGATCACCGACATCCTGCGCCAGACCCCGGACATTCCGGCCAATTGCCAATGGGCGATTTTCCTGCGCAACCACGATGAGTTGACCCTGGAAATGGTCACCGACAGGGAGCGCGATTACCTGTGGAATTATTACGCCGCCGACCGCCGGGCACGGATCAACCTGGGGATTCGCCGGCGCCTGGCGCCGCTGATGGAGCGCGACCGGCGCCGGGTGGAGCTGCTCAACAGCCTGCTGCTGTCGATGCCCGGTACGCCGACGCTCTACTACGGCGATGAAATCGGCATGGGCGACAACATCTACCTCGGCGATCGCGATGGCGTGCGTACACCGATGCAGTGGTCGATCGACCGCAATGGCGGTTTTTCCCGCGCCGACCCGGCCAGCCTGGTACTGCCGCCGATCATGGACCCGCAATACGGCTACCTTTCCGTCAACGTCGAGACCCAGTCCGCCGACCCGCATTCGCTGCTCAACTGGACCCGACGGTTGCTCGCTGTGCGCAAGCAATCGAAGGCCTTTGGGCGCGGCTCGCTGAAAATGCTGTCGCCGAACAACCGCCGGGTACTGGCCTATACCCGCGAATACACCGGGCCCGACGGTAAGCATGAAATCATTTTGTGTGTCGCCAACGTTTCCCGCAGTGCCCAGGCCGTGGAGCTGGACCTGGCGGCCTACGTCGGCATGGTGCCGGTGGAGATGCTCGGTGGTAACGCGTTCCCGCCCATTGGCCAGTTGAATTTCCTGCTGACCCTGGCGCCTTATGGTTTCTACTGGTTCGGCCTGGCTGCCGAGAACCAGATGCCGAGCTGGCACGTGGAACCGGCACAAAGCCTGCCGGATTTCACCACCCTGGTGCTGAAAAAACGCATGGAAGAACTGCTCGAGCCGCCATCGCGTACGACGCTTGAGCAGCAGATTCTGCCGAGCTGGCTACAGAACCGCCGCTGGTTCGCCGGCAAGGATGCGGCCATCGAACGGGTCAATCTGCTTTATGGCGTGCGCTTTGGTGATGCGCAACATCCGGTGTTGTTGAGTGAAATCGAAGTCAGCAGTGGCGGCCAGACCCATTGTTACCAATTGCAGTTCGGCTTTATTGCCGAAGACCAGGTCGGAACAGCGCTACCGCAGCAATTGGCCCTTTCCCGCGTACGCCGTGGACCGCAGGTCGGCTTGATCACGGATGCCTTCAGTCTGGAACACTTTGTCCGCGCGGTGTTGCAGGGCATGCACGACAACAGGGTATTGCCTTGTGAGGGGGGCGAAATCCGTTTTGAACCCGCCGCCGGCCTGGCCGAGCTTGGCCTGACAGAGGAGTCGCAGGTGCGTTACCTGTCTGCCGAGCAATCCAACAGTTCAGTGGTGGTGGACAACCGTCTGGTGCTCAAGCTGATCCGCAAGGTCGCTGCGGGCATACACCCGGAGCTGGAGATGAGCGCGTACCTGACGAACGCCGGTTTCAGCAACATTTCGCCGCTGTTGGGCGCGGTGATTCGCCGGGATGCGCAAGGCGAAGACAATCTGCTGATGATCGCCCAGGGCTACTTGAGCAATCAGGGCGATGCCTGGGAGTGGACGCAGAACAATCTGGAGCGGGCATTGCGCGACGAACTGGCAGGCTCCGTGTCCGAGCAGGAACAGCATTACAACGCGCTCGGCGAATTGAAAGATTTCGCCGGTATGCTCGGCCAACGGCTGGGGGAGATGCATCAAATACTCGCGGCAACGAGCAACAACCCCGACTTTGATCCGCAATTCACCACGCAAAAGGATGCACTGGCCACGACTCGCGATGTCACGACGCAAATCGAGCATGCGCTGAAGTTGCTCAAACAACACCAGAACGAACTGAACCCGGCGGATCAGACACGGGTCAGCCGATTGCTGGAAAACAAAAAAGCCATCCTCGGCCATGTGCAGACACTGGGCAGGCAGACGGCAGGTGGCTTGCGCATCCGTGTCCATGGCGATTTGCATCTGGGCCAGGTGCTGGTGATCAAGGGCGATGCCTACCTGATCGATTTCGAAGGCGAACCGGCGCGCCCCTTGCATGAGCGACGGGGCAAACACAGTCCGTACAAGGATGTCAGCGGCGTGCTGCGTTCGTTCGATTATGCAGCGGCGATGTTGGTCAATGTGCACAACGTCGATAACACCGCTCAAGCCAACGCTGCCCGGCAGCGGGTGGCCGAGCGGTATTTAAATGAAGCAAGACAGGCATTTGTCGACGCTTATCGGCTGGCGGCAGCTACGCTTGGCCATGCATGGCAAGATCCTGAAGGCGAGAGCGCCGCACTGGCGTTGTTCGGTCTGGAGAAGGCAGCGTACGAAGTGGCCTATGAGGCTGAGAATCGCCCCACCTGGCTGTCCGTGCCCTTGCACGGGTTGTACGGGTTATTGAATGGGCTCAAACCCTTTTCCGATCTTGGTGGAGAGTAGTCATGAGTGTCTCGAACAGGGAGCAGGGTCATCATCACAAAGAAGGGCTATTGCCCAGGACGCGGGATATCGATGCACTGGCACGCGCCGAGCATCATGACCCTTTTGCAATTCTCGGGCCCCATGGCGATGGTGCCGGCGGGCAATACATCCGGGCTTATCTGCCGGACGCCTTGAGTGTTCAGGTGGTGGCCAGGGACTCCGGGCAGGAACTGGGCTCTCTTGAAACGACCGGGACACCGGGCCTGTTCGTCGGGCATTTCGACCGGGCGCAACCCTATCTGCTGCGCACCCGCTGGGCCGGTGGCGAGCAGCTGGCCGAAGATCCCTATAGCTTCGGTCCGCTGTTGGGCGAGATGGATTTGTACCTGTTCGCCGAAGGCAATCATCGTGATTTGAGCAGTGCCCTGGGGGCACAGTTGACCACCGTGGACGGTGTCGAGGGTGTGCGTTTCGCCGTGTGGGCACCGAACGCCAGAAGGGTCTCGGTGGTGGGCGATTTCAACGCCTGGGACGGTCGCCGCCACCCGATGCGCTCGCGTCATCCCACCGGTGTCTGGGAGTTGTTCGTACCACGCCTGCAAGCGGGGGAGACCTACAAATACGAGATCCTGGGCAAGCACGGCATTTTGCCGCTCAAGGCTGACCCCATGGCGCTGGCCACCAGCCTGCCACCGGACACCGCTTCGAAGGTCGCCTCACCGCTCAAGATCGACTGGCAGGATCAGGACTGGATGCAGTCGCGTGTCGGGCGTCAACGCCAGAGCGCACCCTTGTCGATCTACGAATTGCACGCCGGTTCCTGGCAATGCGAACTGGACGATCTGGGTGAAGTGGCGCGCCTGTACACCTGGCCTGAACTGGCCGAACGCCTGATTCCCTATGTCAAGGAGTTGGGCTTCACCCACATCGAGCTGATGCCGGTTATGGAACACCCGTTCGGCGGATCCTGGGGCTATCAGCTGTTGTCGCAATTCGCCAGCAGCGCGCGCTACGGCTCGGGCGACGAGTTCGCTGCCTTCGTCAATGCCTGCCACCTGGCTGACATCGGCGTGATCCTCGACTGGGTGCCGGCGCATTTTCCGACCGATGCCCATGGCCTGGCGCAATTTGACGGCACCGCGCTGTACGAGTACGCCAACCCGCAGGAAGGTTTCCACCAGGATTGGGATACGCTGATCTACAACCTCGGCCGTACCGAAGTGCACGGCTACATGCTGGCCTCGGCCCTGCATTGGCTCAAGCATTTCCACGTCGATGGCCTGCGGGTCGATGCCGTGGCCTCGATGCTGTACCGCGATTACTCGCGCAAGGCCGGCGAATGGGTGCCGAACCGTCATGGCGGCAGGGAAAACCTCGAATCGATCGACTTCCTGCGCCATCTCAACGATGTCGTCGCCATTGAGGCACCCGGTGCACTGGTGATCGCCGAGGAGTCCACCGCCTGGCCGGGCGTGAGCCAGAGCACGGAGCAGGGCGGCCTGGGCTTCGCCTACAAATGGAACATGGGCTGGATGCACGATTCGCTGCATTACATCCAGCAGGACCCGGTCTACCGCGCCCATCATCACAACGAGCTGAGTTTCGGCCTGGTGTATGCCTGGTCCGAGCGCTTCATCCTGCCGATTTCCCACGATGAAGTGGTGCACGGCAAGCACTCGCTGATCGACAAGATGCCGGGCGACCGCTGGCAGAAATTCGCCAACCTGCGGGCCTACCTGAGTTTCATGTGGGCACATCCGGGCAAGAAGCTGCTGTTCATGGGCTGCGAGTTCGGTCAGTGGCGCGAGTGGAACCACGACCAGCAACTGGATTGGTACTTGCTGCAATACCCGGAACACCAGGGGGTGCAGAAACTGGTCGGCGACCTCAACCGTCTGTACCGCGCCGAGCCGGCGTTGTACGAGCAGGACGATGTGCCGCAAGGCTTCCAGTGGCTGATCGGCGACGATGCGATCAACAGCGTCTACGCCTGGCTGCGCTGGAGCAAGGAGGGCCGGCCGGTGCTGGTGGTGGCCAACTTCACTCCGGTGCCCCGGGAGTCGTACCGCATCGGCGTGCCTTTCGCCGGGCGCTGGAAAGAGCTGCTCAACAGCGATTCGGCCACCTATGCCGGTTCCAATTACGGCAATGGCGGCGGGGCGTCTACCGAGCAAACGCCTAGCCATGGCCAGGCCTTGTCGCTGGTGCTGAACCTGCCGCCGCTGGCGGTGTTGATGCTCAGTCCCGAGGGCTGATCCGCAACCGCGTCGCTGCCTTCGCTGTAGGAGCCAGGCTTGCCGGCGAAGGCGTTCTCGAACCACCGGATGACGCGGGGCCGCCTTCGCTGTAGGAGCCAGGCTTGCCGGCGAAGGCGTTCTCGAACCACTGCACGACGCGGTGCCGCCTTCGCGGGCAAGCCTCGCTCCTACAAGCGACACACCGGTCCGAGCCTCACCAGCGCATCCGCACACCCAGGCTGCCAATCAAACCGTTCAAATCGTTGTCATCCACATCGCTGCTGTAGTCGGCGCTGACGTACACGCTCACCGCTGGCGTTACCCGCGCCACCAGGCCCAAACCCAGTTCGACGGTGGAAGAGTTTCGGCTGCTGCTGATCTTGTCGACCTGATCGAGGGTCACGGTATTGCCGGTGTACACCGTGTGCCACAAGTTGGTCCGCACGTAGGGTTCTACGGGCAGGCCGTTGATATCGTAACTGCCTTTCAATTTGGCGCCGACGCGGCCACTCCATGCCGACAGGTCGGTGGAGGACGCATTGCCCGAGCCGGCGTAAGGGGTGTCCAGCGTGATGCGCTGATTGATCAATTGCGCCTGGGGTTCAACCACCCAGTTGTCGCTGATGCCAATCGGGAAACCACCTTCGACCGACAACGTCACCGAACTGCCTTCGGTGGCTTGCCGGGTGCCTTGTTCATTGCGACTGAAGCCGCTGACACGGCCGCCACTGGCCGTCAGGTCGACATGCCAGCCCTGGGCCCCGATCAGACTGTAGTAGGCGCCCAGACTCTGTCCCTGCAAGTTGAGAGTGTCGCTGTTGGGGTCAGACATGCCGCGATTGGTTAAAAGACCATTGCTGTTGCCCTCGATCAGGGTCGTGCCGCCAAGCAGGCCAACTTGCTGGGTGCTGCCGCTGCTGCTTTGCAGGGTCAGGATCGCCGGGCCTTTGAGTACGCCCGAGTCGGGATTGGAGAACCCCTGGGCCAGGGCATCTTTTTCTGCCTGGCGTGATGCCTGCCCGTAGACCTGATCCCAGGCATTGGGTGTGGCATCAGCCGTAGTGAAGTGGCTACTTCGCAGATCGGGTGTGGCGCTGAAGCGGCCGGGGTACGTCGTGTCGATAGCGGGCAAGGTAAGCACGGGGATGTCCTGGCGATACCAGGGCGTGGCCTGATCCTCGGCCGGCGAGGCCTGAACGTCCATGGAAGAGCACAGCAGGAGTGAACTCGTGACAGTGCAAAAAGTGATTTTGATCTCTTGTTGGGTGAATGAGGTTTTCATGGCGGGCTACCTTGCAATCGCATGCCGTACTTGCCTTGGCGTCTCTCCTACCCCGAACGAGGGGCGACCGAATGGAGGGGGGCAAGCCGGGGGCCGCCCGTATTCGCGGGTGTCTTGGGGGCTTGCCCCTGATAGTAATTCCGGGGGTAGTACCGTGAAGTCAAGAAGACCCCTGTTATCGCGTCAAGAAAATGGCCGATAAATGGTAGGGGTATTTCAGGTCTTATAAGTGACTGATTTTCGGCGTATACCTAAGTTCTTGTTTATTGGAAAATTCGTCAAAAAAGTCGCGAGATAGAGCCTTTGCTCGGTATTACCAGCTCAACCTGACACCCAGGTTGCCGGCCATTCCCCGCAGCTGGCGAGTGTCAATATTGCTGCTGTAGTCGGCATTGGCATAAACGCTGACACCTGGGGCAAGGGTCAGGATGGCGCCGATTCCGAGGTCGGCCCATGAGGCCTTCTGTTCGGTGTCGATATCGGTGACGGCGGCAAAAGTGACTGTGTCGGTGCCGGAAAAGGTGTGCCAGATATTTGTCCGCAGGTAGGGCTCCAGCGGCAGGCCACTGATGTCGAATCGTCCTTTGAGACGAGCGCCGAGTCGACCGGTCCATGCCGGGTCGGAGTCGAAGGACACCTGCGAAACGCCATCATTCTGGCTGTCGAGATAAACCTTCTGGTAGATCACTTGCGCCTGGGGTTCGAGCACCCAGTTGCCCGCCAGGGCAATGGGGTAACCGGTCTCTGCCGAAAGACTCAGGACGTGACCCTGGTTATCGATCTTCAGGCCGCGATCGGAGTGGCTGCTGCCGTCCAGCCAGGTGTACATCGCCACCGTATCGAGATACCAGCCCTTGGGATCTGTCAGGGTCCAGTACAGTCCGAGGTTGTCACCTTCGAGCTCGACCTTGCCGGCGTCCTTGCCCTTGAAACCCTCGTTGAAACCGTCGACATCGCCCTTCAAGCGACTGTGGCCGACAAAAAAACCGCTGCGCTGGGTTTGTCCGGCGGCCATTTGCGATGCAAACAGGTCATTGCCCACCTGAAACCCGTTGAGTGAGCCATCGAGTCGAGGCGTCACCGTACCGGACCAGTTCTGGTCGAAGTTCTTGCCGTAAACGCGAGCCCAGCCGGCGCCGAAGGCACCGGTTTCTGTCAGCAGGCGTTGATCGCCCTGACGATCATGAAAAGTGCCAAGCGCCGTGAGGGCCAATTGCGCTGCCGCCGGTGGCAGCACCGACCAGGTCGGCACTTCAGGACGATACAGGGGGATAGGTGCAGCGCCTGGCACGGCAGCGGGCAGTGGCGGAACTGCGGCGACGACGGGCGTGGCTATCGGTGCTGTCCCGGGTGGTGCAACGGGTTCTGTTATCGGTGTTGTCCCAGGCGTTGTAGCAGGTCCTGCTATCGGTGCTGCTCCTGGTGTTGCAACTGGTGCTGCAACCGGCGCTGGTACCGGCGCTGCCACTACTGGTACCAGCACCGGCGGCAAGGCCGGATCGGGGTTGGGCACTGCGACCAACGGAGGCGCCACCACTGCAGAACGCAGGTACCAGCTGTTTTCGCTGCCCGGTGTGATGCCCCCCTTGAACAGGTAGTAATCGTAGGCTCCCGCCGACAACGGAGCCTTCAGGGAAAACGCGTTGCTGTTGCTGATGGCCGTCCCTTGGGCCTGTACTACCTGAATGCCGTTCTGCAGTGTCAGCGCACCTGCACCACCCAGATTGCTGACGGTAATGGCCGTGTCACCGGTCAAGGTCCCGTCCTTGACCACCAGTTTGTCACTCGGTGAGCTGTCGTCGCCGAGCACGCTCTGCACGAACAGTTGTCCGCCGTTGCCGGCGTAATTGCCCTGTACCGTCAGCGTGTCGCTGGTGCGGGTATTGCCGCTGCTCAGGTCGATGGTCCCGGCGTTGTTCAGCGTCACGCGCTGGCCTGCGGTAAAGGGGGTGATGCTGCCTTGCGTCGATGTCAGGACGCTGCTGCCATCGATATTGAATACACCGGTGCCTGTCCCGCTGTCGCCGAGTACAAAGCGGTCGGCAAGCGCCATTTTCGAGTTGTTGCTGAGGTTGACCGTTTCCCAATTGACGTAACGACTGGCAACCGAAGTGGTGGTGTGATCGAAGGTCAGCACATCGTTGCCGGTGCCGCCATCCAGGCTCGGTGTCTGAGCGAGCAGGGTTTCATCAAGATTTCGCACGGTCGCCCGGTCATCGCCGCCTTCCATGAAGATGGCCGAATGGAGGATACCGCCACCGTCCCACACGAAGGTGTCGTTGCCGACACTGGTGTGGATTTCGCCGACGACTTCGCCCCCGGTGACGGTGATGCTGTCATTGCCGCCGCTGACACTGATGTTGCCACCAATCTTGCCGCCGGAAACGATGATGGTGTCGTTGCCGAACCCGGTGACCAGGTTGCCCAGGATCTGCCCGCCGGACAGGTCGAACAGGTTGTTGTCGAGCTTCATGTCGACTCGGCCGATGGTGCCGCCGCTCATTCTGGCGGTGTCGCCATCCTCGAAGGCACCGACGATGGTGCCGCCGGTCATCGTGAAAAAGTCGCGACTGTCGCCCTGGGACAGGGACTGGATCGTGCCGCCGCTCATGGTGAACCGGTCGACGCCATTGCCCTGGTTGACGGCGCCGGTGATCTGCCCGGCGCTGATGTTCAACGTATCGGCGCCATCACCCTGATCGAGCGTGCCGACGATGCGTCCGGAACTCATGTTGACCGTATCGTTGCCCGCACCGAATGTCACATTGCCGTTGACGGTGCCGGTCCCGTTGGCGGGGAAGGTCAGGGTGTTGTTGCCCGCCGGATCGTTCAGCGCTGCACTGTTGCCACTGTCACAGACGAAGTTGTCGTTGCCGCCGGTGGGCACCAACGTGCAGGCAGCCTGGACGGCGTGTGGCCAGCCCAGGCTCAGCCAGAGACACAGGATGCAGGCGCAGGCGCGGCTGCGGGGCAGTTCGGTCGAAAGGTTCATGCTCGTCTCCCCGTTGGGATCGGCACCCTGGCCTGCACGTGTCAAAAGCGGCAAGGCAGCGGATACCCTCGGCAGCGCGAGTTGCGAGACAGCATCGGGAAAACACGGACCCGTGATCGAGAACCTTCGGCAACGACGGCCACTGTGTGTCGCATGCCAGCAGCAGGGCGGCAGGGACGTGAGCACCGTAGCAGCAGTTTTTTGGCGGGGCTACTGTCAAAAGTAACAGGTCGATGGACAAAAACGCGGTCCATGAAAGGCGGCTGACATGGGCCCGGACCGGGTCAAAGGCGCACTTCTACCGCCAATGGCAGGTGGTCCGACAAATGCGTCCAGGGCTTGCTGCCGAGTATTTTCGGCTCATGGCTGTTGGCGTTGCGCAGGTAAACACGGTCCAGACGCAGCAGGGGAAACCGCGCCGGGTAGGTCTTTGCCGGGCGGCCATGGTGGCGTTCGAAGGCTTCGTGCAGGTCGTCACGGCGCACCAGGGTCGCGTTACCCTGCAACTGCCAGTCGTTGAAGTCGCCGGCGATGATCACCGGTGCTTCCCGGGGCAGGGACTCGAGCAATCGACAGAGCAGTTGCAACTGCAATTGGCGATGACTTTCCAGCAGGCTCAAATGGACGCAGATGGCGTGGACTTCCGTGTGGCCGGGTACGTCCAGGACGCAATGCAGCAATCCACGGCGCTCGGGGCCGGTGATGGACACGTCGAGATTGCGGTGTTCGCGAATCGGGTATTTGGACAGCAGGGCATTGCCATGATGACCATCGGGATAGACCGCATTGCGGCCATAGGCGAAGTCGGCCCACATGCTGTCCGCCAGGAACTCGTATTGCGACGTGGTCGGCCAATTGTTGTAGCGCGAAGAATGACCATCGTGCTCACCGACCACTTCCTGCAGGAACACCAGGTCCGCCGAGGAGCTGCGCACCGCCTCGCGCAGCTCCGGCAGAATGAAACGACGGTTGAGGGCGGTGAAGCCCTTGTGGGTATTGACCGTCAGTACACGCAGTCGGTGAATGGCCGCCGAGGGTTTCGACGTCGCGGGTTCGACCGGCTGCGGTCTGGATGTACTGGACACGTTCACTCCTCTGGTTCAAGGCCATGGTATGCATGCGACTGCGGCAGAGGCGGGCAGTTCAGAGTCATTCACAGTTGTAGCAGCTCTGGCAGGCTCCAGGGCTGTTACACGTCCTGGACGAAGAAAATTTCATAAGGCAGACGCATCCGCTCCAGCAGTACCCGTGGCAACAGCGGAGCGACACCGAGGGCCGGTTCGCCATCCAGCTGACTGGCGTAGGCATGGGTCGCATGGCTTTTCCGCGCGACTGTCCAGGTGTCCAGGCGCACCTTGCGGGCGCGGTGCCAGGGGATCAGTTCGCGATCGCGCGCCGGCCAGTGCCAGGCCCACACCGGTGCTTCGTTGAAGTCCGCACCGGCGATGGTCGCGGCATTGGCGCTGGCACGGCCGACGGCGTCATGGTCGCTGTTGCCGTCTTCGGACCAGGTGCTGAACACCACATCGCCTGGCCGCAAATAGCGGGCGATGAACTGCGTCAACTCGTGTTCCTGCTCGGCCAGGGCGTTGTCGGTGAAGCCGCCGCGAATCCACTTGAGGCTGTGCATCGGCAAGCCGAGCCGACGCAGGGCCTCGACGCTCTCCTGGGGGCGAAACACGCTCAGGCGCTTCTCCGACCACTGCCGGGAACCTGGATGGCTGGCGCTGCCGTCGGTCACGGAAATCAATTGCAGGGGATGCCCCATGGCGCTGAGCAATTGCAGCAAACCGCCGCACGTCACGACTTCATCGCCCGGATGCGGGGCAATCACCACCGCGCGCGCTCCCGGCGCGACCAGGGAGCGGGTATTGATGATCGGAATGTTGTCCAGTTGCGGGACGCTGTTCCAGATCTGTGCTGGCAGGCTTTCGCTGATGGAAGCAGATTTCATGGGGACGTCCTTGTTTCGTTTCGCCTTCGTCATGCGCGCGGCTCGAAGTCAGCACGACAGACCCATGAAGGCGGATTGATAGCATTGAGCGGCAACCGATGAAGCCGCGCAACGAGTATTGCTCATGAAGGGGTGTTCGTCGCCCCTGGGGTTCAATCAGGGCGATATTTTTCTTTGACCTGCATTCGCTTCATTCCTCTTGCTCATGCTGCAGTTCGAACAACAGCAGCGAGCGGCCGGTGACCGAATATTCGTCCCCGAACCCGAAGCGTTCCTGGCCACGAATCGACGGTTGGTTGGTATCGACCATGCACGTCCAGAAGCCGCCGTCAGGGACCTGCGGCAAACGGAAGTTGACGATGTCGTGGTAGGCGTTGACCACCAGCAACAGGGTCGCATCGGCCCCCTTGCGGCGAATGCCGGTTTCCTGGGCGCGGCCGTCGAGCAACATGCCCAGGCAGCGATTGTGCGTGTCGTGCCAATGTTCGGTGGTCATCTCGCTGCCGTCCGCCGCCAGCCAGGTCACGTCCTTGACCCCGATGTCTTCGTTGTAATTGCCGACCAGGAAACGCCCGCGGCGCAGGATCGGGTAAGCCAGGCGCAGTTTGATCAGGCGTTTGACGAACTTGAGCAAGGTCTTGCCGTCTTCGCTCAGGTCCCAATTGACCCAGCCGATCTCGCTGTCCTGGCAATAGGCGTTGTTGTTGCCGTGCTGGGTGCGGGCGAATTCGTCGCCGGCCACCAGCATCGGCGTACCCTGGGCCAGCAGCAGCGTGGCGAAGAAATTACGCATCTGGCGGTGGCGCAGGGCGTTGATCTCGGGATCGTCGGTAGGCCCTTCGACGCCATGGTTCCACGACAAGTTGTGGTTGCTGCCGTCCTGATTGTTCTCGTCGTTGGCTTCGTTGTGCTTGTCGTTGTATGACACCAGATCGTTGAGGGTGAAGCCGTCATGGGCGGTGACGAAATTCACCGAGGCGAACGGGCGGCGCCCGCGCTGATTGAACATCTCGCCGGAAGCGGTCATGCGACTGGCGAAGTCCGCCAATTGCCCGTCGTCGCCTTTCCAGAAGGCGCGTACGGTGTCTCGGAACTTGTCGTTCCATTCCACCCAGCCCGGGGGAAAACGCCCGACCTGATAGCCGCCGGGCCCGCAGTCCCAGGGCTCGGCGATCAACTTGACCTGGCGCAGTACCGGGTCCTGGCGGCAGGCCACGAGGAAGCTGTGGCGCTCGTCGAAGCCGTCGTGATAGCGCCCCAGGATGGTCGCCAGGTCGAAACGGAAACCGTCCACGTGCATTTCCGAGGCCCAATAGCGCAGCGAGTCGGTGACCATTTGCAGCACGCAGGGGTGACTCAGGTCCAGGGTGTTTCCGGTGCCGGAGTCGTTGATATAGAAGCGTTTGTCATCGGGCCTCAAGCGGTAGTACGAAGCGTTGTCGATGCCGCGCATCGACAGCGTCGGACCTTGCTCGTTGCCCTCGGCGGTGTGGTTGTAGACCACATCGAGGATCACCTCCAGATCCGCTTCATGCAGGTGCGCGACCATTTCCTTGAACTCGGCGATCTTGCCACTGGCCAGGTAGCGCGGATCCGGGGCGAAGAAGGCAATGCTGTTGTAGCCCCAGTAGTTGGTCATGCCCTTGTGCAGCAGATGCTGGTCGTTGACGAAGGCATGGATCGGCAACAATTCCACGGTAGACACACCGAGTTTGCGGATGTGTTCGAGCACATCGTCGACCATCAGCCCGGCGAAGGTGCCCCGCAGGTGTTCGGGAACCGAGGGGTGGCGCATGCTGAAGCCGCGCACGTGGGCCTCGTAGATGATCGTCCTGTCCCAGGGCACGCTGACGCGATGGTCATGACCCCAGGTGTGGGCCGGGTCGATGACCTTGCACTTGGGGACGTAGGGCGCACTGTCACGTTTGTCGAAACTCAGGTCGGCATCGGGGTGGCCGATGGTGTAGCCGAACAGGGCTTCGGACCACTTCAGGCGGCCGACCAATTGTTTGGCGTAGGGATCGATCAGCAGTTTGTTGGGGTTGAAGCGATGACCGTTGGCCGGGTCGTAGGGACCGTGGACGCGATAGCCGTAAATCAGCCCCGGATGCGCGTCGGGCAAGTACCCGTGGTAAATCTCGTCGGTGTATTCCGGCAACTCGATGCGTTCGAGCTCCACTTCGCCGCTGTCGTCGAAAATGCACAGTTCGACCCGGGTGGCATTAGCGGAAAACAGCGCAAAGTTGACCCCCAGTCCATCCCAGGTCGCACCCAGCGGAAAGGGCAGGCCTTCGCGGATTCGCGAGGGCTCGGCGTGGGTTGTGGAATAGGGCGGCGTGTCTTTCTTTGGACGGGTCATAAGTGCTCCGTGCGCGTTGCGGCATTCGCGGGCAAGCCTCGCTCCTACAGGAAAAGCCATCCGTTTGTAGGAGCGAGGCTTGCCCGCGAACATGAAATGGCAACGTGGCGAGCGGGCCCGCCACCGAAAGGATCAGACGGCAGGCTTGCGTGGTGCGCGAGGCTTTTTCGCCGCGATTTTTTCCACGGGCGCGATCGCTGGCGAGGTGGCCGGCGAGGCCTTGGCTTTGGTCTTCGTTGCGCTGGCCTTGCCATTCAGCGCTTTGCCAGCAGCGCTGTCGGCAGTTTTGCCGGCGACCTTGGCGCCAGCCGCCTTGGCCGGTTTTTTCGGTGCCAGGGCTTCGGCTTCGGCCAGTTTGCGTGCCATCTCCCAGTGGCGGTGTTCCTGGCCTTCGGGTTTTCCTTCGGACTCCCAGATCTGATAGGCAAACTCGCGGATGCGTTTATCGTCGGTGGTACTCATCGCACTGCTCCTGAATTGAACTCAAGCGTGGGTCTTATGGATAAAGAGATTGACCGGGAAGTCCCCCAAGGCGGCGCTGATCATCAGCTCCCTGTTTTTTGTGACTGTGACGCCGGAAAAAAGTCCCTTCAGATTTTCCTCGCAGGTCACGAACGGCAAATGGATCCGTGTATCGCCCCACAGCGGCGCGCTGACCTGGGGCATGGCACTGTTTTCCAGCAGCGCCGCGCAGTGAATCGGCACGATCACGATGGCGCGTTGATCTTGCAGTTCGCGAACGAACCCCAGTACCCGATGCGCCTGGCTGCCCAGGACTTCAAGCGGTTGGTAGGTGCCGCGCCGGAACAGCTCGGCGTATTCGGCGCGCCGGTTCAACGCATGGGCAATCAAGGCTTGCTTGATGCGCCCGTCGCACCAGTTGGCCAACAGCAGCGGCAGGTCCAACGGTTGTTGCAGGGCGTGTTGGCGGCTGGCGTAATCCACCGGCCGACGGTTATCCGGATCGACCAGGGAAAAATCCCAGAACTCATTGCCCTGATAGAGATCCGGCACGCCGGGTACGGTCATGCGCAGCAAGGTTTGCGCCAACCCGTTGAGCGCACCGGGAACGGCAAGGGCTTGAGCGGCCTTTTCCAGGGCCGAGCGCAACAGCTCGCCCTCGGGTGCCAGCAGCAGGCGCTGGATAAACACTTGGGTGGCGTGTTCACCCGCATCGTTGGGTGCGCTCCAGCTGCTTTGCAGCTTGGCTTCGCGCAGCGCCTTGCGTTGCCACTGCCAAAGGCGTTCGGCGTAGATCTGCAATGCAGGCAGATCGCTGCTGTCGAGGTCCAGTGGCCAACTGCCAAGGATGGTTTGATACAGAATCAATTCGTCCGCCGCGGCCGGCATGGCATCGTCGCTGCACAGTGGTCGGGCCAGCGTGCGCCACAGGCCGATCTGGTCGGCATACCAGGCGCTGCGTTCGCTCAGCACCGCCAGACGTGCACGTGTGTCCTCGCCGCGCTTGTGATCGTGGGTCGCGGTGGCCAACAGATTGTCCGGGAACTCGCCAAGGCGTTGCGCGCAGGCGGCATGGAAGTCTGCCGGCGACGCACTGAAGCGTTGGGTGTCGAAGCCCACGTCGTTGCGTGACAGCAGTACCGCCGAGCGATAGAACGCGGTGTCCTCCACCGCCTTGGCCGCTGCCGGCGAGGTCAGTTGCTGAAAACGTACACAGGCATGCTTGAGGCGCTTGCGTACCCGTCCGGCAGGGCGCTGCCGCCAGGATTCGCCGCCCAGCCAGGTGGCCAGGCAGTCGAGCACCGGCCAGTCCGCTTCACCGAGGGTTTGCCGGGCGCCATCCATGGCCTGCCGGAAGAACACCTCATCCTGCGTGCTGCGGCCAAGGGGACTGATGTAGGTGCGGTACACCGGAAAATGCACAATCAACGCCTGCAAGGCGCGGCGGATCGCGCCGAGGGTCAGATCGCGGGTCATGAGGTCATCCCTGGCCACTTGCAACAGGGCCTGGGCGACACTTTCGAAGTCCCCGGCCAGGGAGCCGTAGAGTATCTGCTGGCGGGCCAGTTGCGCTTCCAGGCGGAAATCGCACGGGCGTTCGCTGTAGCGCTGCCACAGTGTTCCGAGGGTCTTTTCGCCTTGGGGATCGTGCTGCAGCAGCGACACCTGGTTCATGAATTCGTAACCGGTGGTGCCGTCCACTGACCAGTCGCGATGCAGGGTTTCGTCTTCTCCGAGAATTTTCTCGACAAAAATCGGCAGGCGCCGGCCCGGTGTCAGGCTGTCGAGCCGCCGCCGCAGTTTGCGGCAGTAAGTCCTGGGATCAGCGAGGCCGTCGATGTGGTCGATGCGCAACCCGTCGATCCAGCCGTCCGCGACCAGTTGAAAGATTTTCCCATGAGTGGCCTCGAACACGGCCGGCCGCTCGACCCGCAAGCCCCCCAATTCGTTGATATCGAAGAAGCGTCGCCAGTTGATGTCATCGGCGGCGGTACGCCAACTGGCGAGGCGATAGCTTTGCCGTTCCAGCAGGTTGTGCAGGCGCTGAAAGCCATCGGTGGTGCGCGAATCGAAAGCGTTGAGTTGTTGCTCGATCGCCTTCGCAACGATCGGATCCTCGGCGAGGGTGCGCAGCTGTTGCTTGAGTGTCAGGGCCAGACGGCGGGCATCGGTCTGGTAGCTGAGGGCGCTGAAGTGCTCGGCCAGGGTTTTGAGCGAATCGGCCTGGGCGGCCGGCAGCGTCCCGTCGGGCTTGAGCAGTTCGCCGTAGTTGGTTGGGCAGATCGGAAAATGATGCTCGTAGTGCTCGACATGGAACGTACCCTGCCGGGCATTGAAGCGCAGGGGCAGGGTGCCATCGCGCAGGGCGACACCGTAGTCGCTGCCCAGGAACGGCAGCAGCAGTTGGCCTTCGAGCAAGGGATCGGGGGAGTGCCACTGGATATCGAAGAACTCGCCGTAGGGGCTCAGGCGTCCCCATTCCAGCAAGTCCAGCCACCAGGGATTGTCACCGCCGCCGACGGCCATGTGGTTGGAAACGACGTCCAGGATCAGCCCCATGTCGTGCCCGCGCAACGCCGCGACCAAGCGATGCAGCGCCGGCTCGCCGCCCAGTTCCGGATTGACCGTGGTCGGGTCGACCACGTCGTAGCCATGCATGGAACCGGCGCGCGCGCGCAGCAACGGCGAGGCATACAGGTGGCTGATGCCCAGGCGGGCGAAATACGGCACCAGCGGCACCGCATCGTCCAGGGTAAAGCCTTGATGAAATTGCAACCGCAGGGTCGCGCGCAAGGCGGGTATCGACACCTGGATCATTGATCGCGCTCGGCCGCCTGCAGTCGCGCGCAGGCGAGCAGTTCCAGGCGGCGGGCGGCGTCCGGATCATCCAGCAGGGCTTCGCTGTAACCCGGCAGGCGTCGCGACCAGTTGGGGTGGGTATCGATGGTGCCGGGCAGGTTGGCCTGTTGTTCGATGCCCAGTGCATCCTCCAGTGGCAGCAATACCAGCGGTGCGCGGGTATGGCCGAGGAAACGTACGCTGGCATCGAGCACCTGATCGGTCTCGTGGGACTCTTCGCGAAAGTTTTGCGGGTCCTGGCTCAGGGCCCGGCGCAGCCCTTCGCGCTCGCGCTCGCGATGGTGGCGCCACTCGATTTCGCCGTTGGCGTCGATCAGGCCCAGGCGCGCGTTCCAGTCGATATCGCGGCCATGCCACCAGCCGTCGAGGGTTGGCAGATCGTGGGTGCTGGTGGTCGCCAGGGCGTTGTCCGGCCATTCCAGAATGGGCTTGAAGTGGGTGTTGTCCTGCTCGAACAGCAGCACCCGCATGCCCAGCATCGAACGGGCTATGAGTTTCTCCCGCAGGCCGTCCGGCACAGTGCCGAGGTCTTCGCCGAGGACAATCGCCTGATGGCGATGGGATTCAAGTGTCAGCAACCGCAGCAGGTCATCCACCGGGTAGTAGAGATAGGCGCCGTCGGTGGGCGGCGCGCCGTTGGGGATGACCCACAAGCGTTGCAGGCCCATGACATGGTCGATGCGCAAGCCGCCGGCGTGGGCGAAATTGGCCCGCAGCATTTCGATGAAGGCGCGAAAACCGTTGCGCACCAGGCCTTCGGGGGAAAACGCGGAAATCCCCCAACCCTGGCCGGCACGGTTGAGAATGTCCGGCGGCGCGCCGACGGTCAGGCTGGCGAGCAGTTCATCCTGGCGGCTCCAGGCCTGGCTGCCGCCGCCGTCGGCACCGACGGCCAGATCGGCGATCAGGCCGATACTCATGCCGCTGCCACGGGCCGCCGCCTGCGCACGCTCCAGGCAACGGCTGATCAGCCACTGGCAGAAAGCGAAGAAGCCGATGCGACCGGCATTTTCCTCGGCAAACGCGGCGAGGGCGGCACTGCGCGGATTGCGCCACTGCTCTGGCCATTGGCGCCAGTCGAGGCTTTCATCCCGGGCCAGGCGCATTTCCTGGATGGCTTCGAAGCGGCAGTGGTTCTCCAGCGCCTCACCCCCGGCATGGCGGAAACTGGCGAAGTCGGCACGCAGCGGATGTTCGCCCTGCATGAAGCCTTCGTACAACGCTTGCATCAAACGATGCTTGGCATCGGCGGCCAACGGCCAGTCAATCAATGGCAGCGCTTCGAGTCGTTGCAGTTCGACCGCCAGATCCGTGGCCTCGATGGCGATGCGCATTGCATGTTCGCCCAGGATGGTCCCCGGCGCGCAATACAGGCTGTTGAGAAACAGGCGGCTGGAGGGTGAATAGGGGCTGTAGCGCTGGGCATCGCTGGCGAACATGGCGTGCAGCGGGCTGATTGCCAGGGCCTCGGCGCCGCGCTCACCGGCGACCCTGGCCAGTTCCTCCAGAGCCTGGGTGTCACCGAACCCGCCGTCGCCGGCGCGGCGCAAGGCGTACAGTTGCACGCTCAACCCCCAGGCACGGGGTGTCGGGGTCTGGGTGGCGTCACCCACGCTGTAACAGCGTGCGGGGGCCACGGCCAGGGTGAAGGTTTGTCCGTCGATGCTGACATGCTGATAACCGACCGGGATCAGTCCGGGCAACATCGCGTCGTTGTCCAGGTTCAGTTGCAGTCGCGAGCCGTCTTCGAGATGAATTTCGCAGGGTGTCTGCGGCTCGAAGTAGTGCCCAAGATCGAGGCCGACGCCGGCGTCGACGGTCAGCAGTGGCGGCAGCTGCCGGTTCTGTTGCGCCTGCTGCAGTTGAAGCAGGCTGGCGTCTATTTCCTGGGCGCTGCCGGCGGGGTGACCCAGACCGGTCAGGACGTTGCGCAAGACCGCGGGCGCCACCTTTTGCGGGCGCCCGTTGGCGTCGATCCAGTCCACTGCCAGGCCCGCCCGGCTGGCCAATATTTCCAGTTGCGCATCACTCATGGGCGCTCTCCGTCAAGGGGGGCAAAGGGGGCGCGGCCGTGAGACTGACAAGCGCGCAATACGGGGCGAGGGTGCCTTGATCCAGCCGCTCGGCCGACTGTGGCGGGTGTTCGAACAGCCGTGAAGTACCGGTCGGCGGCGAATACGGCACCGCTGTCTGGCTGAGGTTGAGGTCGATGCGCAGCAGGCTGCCGTCGCCCATTCGCCAGCAGGCGCTCACGGCGCCTTTGCCCAGCACATCGGCACCCAGTGCACGAGTGCCCGGCAAACGGGGAATGATCTGTCGATGGCGCACTTGCAACAGTTGCCGATACAGGTCGTATGTCGCCGAGCGTGCGGTGACGCTCAGCATGGGACGTGACGCTTCGAAAGTCTGTGGGGCATTCGGATCGGGAATCTGTTCGCGTTTGTCTGGGTCAGTAAACGCGCTGAACGCTGCAAATTCGTTACGTCGTCCGTCACGCACCCGTTGCGCCAGCTCGCCGTGGTGGCTGGTAAAAAACAGGAAGGGCTGTTCGGCCGCCCATTCATCGCCCATGAACATCAACGGGATCATCGGCGACAGCAGCAACAGCACGGTGGCGGCTTGCAAGGCAGCGGGATGTGCCAGTTGATGCAGGCGCTCGCCGAAGGCGCGATTGCCGATCTGGTCGTGGTTCTGCAGGAACAGTATGAAGGCGCTGGGGGGCAAGTGACCGCTGGGCTGGCCTCGGGGTTTGCCGTGACGGTCGGTATGGCCCTGGAACACGAAGCCCTGGCTCAGGCAACGCGCCAGTTGTTCGGTGGGGTTTTGCGCATAATCGGCGTAGTAGGCATCGGTTTCGCCGGTCAGCAAGACATGCAGGGCATTGTGGCCGTCGTCGTTCCATTGCGCGTCGTAGTCCTGCGCCAGCAGGCTGGCCTGATTGTGTTCGTTTTCCACCATCAGCCAGACGTGTCGCGCCGGGTCGGTCTGGCGCCGCACCCGTTGTGCAAGCTCCTGGAGGAAGTCCGGGTCTTCGATGGCGTGCACGGCGTCCAGGCGCAAGCCGTCGAAGCGGTATTCGAGCAACCACATCAGGGCGTTTTCGATAAAGAAATCCCGGACCTCGCGGCGACCAAAATCGATCGCCGCGCCCCACGGGGTGTGCAGGTCTTCGCGAAAGAAGGCCTTGGCGTAGTGGTGCAGGTAATTGCCGTCCGGCCCGAAATGGTTGTAGACCACATCGAGAATGACCGCCAGACCGTGGCCGTGGGCGGTGTCGATCAGATGCTTGAGCTGCTCGGGCGATCCATAGCTCGCCTGGGGCGCGTAGGGCAGCACCCCGTCGTAGCCCCAATTGCGCTCACCGGGGAACTGCGCCACCGGCATCAGCTCGATGGCGGTAATGCCCAATTCCACCAGCCTGGCCAGCTGTTGCTCGACGGCTGCAAAACCGCCGAGCGCACCCACGTGCAGTTCATAAATCACCGCTTCGTTCCACGGTCGTCCCTGCCAGGTGCTGTGCTGCCAGCGATAGGCATGGGGGTCGACCACCAGGCTGGGCTGGTCGATGCCCCCGGCCTGAGCCCGCGAGGCGGGGTCAGGTACCAGCAGTTCGCCATCGATGTTGTAGCGATAGCGCGTGCCGGGCGGGCAGCGGGTGTTGATCACGAACCAGCCGTCGGCCTGGGGCAACAACGGCAAGGACTGTCCATGTTCCAGCTCGACACTGACGTAGAACGCATCGGGTGCCCACAACGCAAATTGCGTTTGTTGGGCGTCCAGCATGATTGCGCCGTGAGGCCAGGTCTCAAGGGTCCGTAACGACATCTTGAAAGCCTCTTACTGTTTGTGCGATTTCCCCAACGCTTTAGCCACCAGCTGTTCGTAGAGTTCGGCGTAAGGTTCCACCGCCTTGCACCAGTTGAAAGGCGCAGCCATGGCCCGGCAGCGCATGGCGTGCAGCAGGTCGGGGAAGGCGAACACCTTGAACGCGCGACTCAGGGCCTGCCGATAGCTGTCCACGGTGGACTCGTCGAACAGGAATCCGGTCACGCCGTCTTCGATGGTGTCGGCCAGGCCACCGGTATTGCGCGCCACCGGCAACGAGCCGAAGCGTTGGGCGTACATCTGGCTGAGGCCGCAAGGTTCATAGCGCGAAGGCATCAGCAGGAAGTCGCTGCCGGCAAACATGCGGCGGGCATCGGTTTCGTTGAAGCCGATACGCACCCCGATCTGTCCGGGGAAGCGCAGGGCCAGTTCGCGCATGGCCTGTTCTTCTTCCGGCTCGCCCCGGCCGATGATTGCGATCTGGCCACCGGATTGGACGATGTACTCCGATACCGCTTCGGTCAGGTCCAGGCCTTTTTGATAGACCAGTCGCGAGACGACGGCGAAGAGCGGGCCCTCGGAATTCTTCAGGCCGAACAATTGGCGCACATGGGCGGCGTTGGCCGCCTTGCCTTCCCAGTCGCCAATGTTGAACGGGCGGAACAGGTGGGTATCGGTGGCGGCATCCCAGCTTTCGTCGATGCCGTTGGGAATGCCGCTGAGCAGCCCTTGCTGGGTCTTGGAGGCAAGAAACCCGTCGAGACCGCAGCCAAAGGCCGGGGTGGTGATTTCCTGGGCGTAGGTCGCGCTGACCGTGGTGATATGGCTGGAATAGGCCATGCCGGCCTTGAGGAACGACATCTTGCCGTAGAACTCCATGCCTTCCTGTTGCAGCGCGTGATGGGGAATGCCCAGTTCGGGGCACGATCCCAGGCTGATCACGCCTTGATAGGCCAGGTTATGGATGGTGAACAGCGTCGGCGTGCGTTGTCCGCGCCAGTGCATGTAGGCGGGCGCCAGGCCGGCCGGCCAGTCATGGGCGTGCACCAGGTCCGGGCACCAGTGAATTTGTGCGAGATTGGCGGCGATGTCGGCGGCCGCGAGCCCCAGGCGCGCGAAACGAATGTGGTTGTCCGGCCAGTCGCGGCCGTTGTTGGCGCCATAGGGGGAACCTTCACGCTCGTACAGCTCGGGGCAGATCAACACGTAGATCACCAGGCCATCGGGCATGTCCATGCGCCCGATCTTGCAGGGCGGCAGTGCGGCATGCCCGCCCAGTTCGCCGATGATGTGGATCGGGTTCTCGCTGTGCAGTACCTGCGGGTAACCGGGGATCAGTACCCGTACATCGTGCAAGTGGGCCATGGCCCGTGGCAGCGCGGCAGAGACGTCACCCAGGCCGCCGGTCTTGACCAGATCGGCAATTTCGGAGGTGACGAACAACACTTTTTTCTTGTTGGGATTCTGGCTGGTCACCCGTGTCAGCATCCTGCCCGCAGGAACGCTGATCGATTGCGCAGCAGGTGCACTCACGGTGCTCGATTCGCCGACATGCTGATGAGCACGTTCTCCCTGAACATCTAAAGCCGCACTGATCATATGAATCTCCCGTGTTGTTGAACTGATTCTTGGCTCTGGCAAACGGTATGTCATGGCCACTTCCTGTGACCGGGCGCGAAATCGCGGCACATCGGCGAGCAAGCGCTGCCCACATGTGCTCAAGCAGAATGGGTGGATTAGCCATTGCAAGGAATGAACCAGTCGCAACGCACCTACCTATGAGTCGACCGATTGCACGAGGCAAAAGTTTCGACTTTTTTTCCACTTTGTGACCGGCCGGTTTTACTTCGCGAAAAGGAGTCTAGGCCAGAACTTAGAGCGGTAAAGCCCGGATGGCAAAATTGTTCGACAATCGGTTTGATGAGGTACGGACGTGCCGGAAAGCTTGGCGCACGCACCGACGAAGGGCATGTTTTTCGTTAAAAAAGGGGCTGTTTCGATGCACAACTGTCACATCGGTGTGCGTGGCGCAACAGTTGATTTGCACCATTGCGGTGCATTAATAAAACTGTAGGAGCGAGCACGCTCGCGATGGACTCAAAGGCACCGCTGGCATTCAGACAGCCCGCGTTATCGTTGACGTCCATCGCGAGCATGCTCGCTCCTACAGATCATTCGTCAGTTCAACAGGCGGATCGGCTTTGCGGTGGCCCATGCCTGAATGTCTTCGATCATCTGCGAGAAGAACAGGTGATAGTTCTGCTGGCTGACATAGCCCACATGCGGCGTGGCCAGCACATTCTCCAGAGTACGGAAGGGATGATGGGCGGGTAACGGTTCGATTTCGAAGACATCCAGGGCGGCGCCCGCCAGGCGGCGCTTTTGCAGGGCCTTGATCAGGGCGGCTTCGTCGACGATGGGCCCGCGTGCGGTATTGACCAGCAGCGCGGTGGGTTTCATCCAGCTCAATGCCTGGGCATCGACCAGGCCCCGGGAACGCTCGCTGAGGACCAGGTGCACCGACAACACATCGGCCTGTTCGAACAGTTCCTGCTTGCTGACAAGGGTTGCCCCGGCCTCTGCGGCTCGCTCCGGGGTGAGATTTTCACTCCAGGCGATCACACGCATGCCAAATACCTGGCCGAACTGCGCGACACGCTGACCGATGCTGCCCAGGCCCAGGATCGCCAGGGTCTTGCCGTGCAGGTCGCCACCCAGACCCTGTTGCCATTTACCCGCGCGCAAGGCATTGGCTTCGGCCACCAGATTGCGGGTGGCGGCCATGATCAGGGCCCAGGTCAGCTCGGGCGCTGCGTGCTTGTAGCTGTCGGTGCCGCAGACCTGAATGCCCAGTGCGGCAGCGGCCTTGAAGTCCAGGGCGGCATTGCGCATTCCGCCGGTGACCAGCAGTTTCAGATTCGGCAGTCGGCGCAACAGGTCTTCATCGAAACGGGTGCGCTCACGCATGACGCAAATGACTTCAAACGCTTCAAGTCGCTGCGCCAGGGATTCGTTGTCGGCCGGATAATCGTGAAGAAAACTCACCTGGCCGATGGCCTCCAGTTGCGACCAGTCGACCACGTTGCGGGCCACATCCTGCCAATCGTCAATCACTGCAATCTGCAACGCCATCAGGTTTTCCTCATCAACGCACGGGATTGGTTTTGTTCAGCCAGCCAAGCAACGCCTGGTGAAACGGCCCCGGCTCTTCCATCTGCGGCGCGTGGCCCAGGCCGGGGAACTCCACCAGGGTCGACTGCGGGATCCGTTTGGCCACCTGTTTGCCGAGCACGTCGTAATGGCCGATTCTTGCCTTGACCGTTGCTGGGGCGATATCGCTGCCGATGGCGGTGGTATCGGACGTGCCTATCAACAACAGGGTCGGCATCTTCAGGTTCTGGAATTCGTAGTAAACCGGCTGGGTGAAGATCATGTCGTAGATCAACGCCGAATTCCACGCGACTTGCGTATGCCCCGGACCCTTGTTCAGGCCGGCGAGCATGTCCACCCAGCGATCGTACTCAGGTTTCCAGCGACCGCCGTAATAGGTGTTGCGTTCGTAGGTGCGGATACCATCGGCGCTGAGCTTGAGTTCACGTTCATACCATTGATCGACCGTACGCCAGGGCACGCCCAGGGCTTTCCAGTCTTCCAGGCCAATGGGATTGACCAGCGCCAGTTGTTCGACCTGATCGGGGTATTGCAGGGCATAACGGGTGGCCAGCATGCCGCCGGTGGAGTGGCCCAGCAGCGTCGCTTTCTGGATGCCGAGGGCCTTGAGCAATTGTTGGGTATTGCTTGCCAGTTGCTGGAAGCTGTACTGGTAGCGGTCCGGTTTACTGGAGGTACAGAAACCGACCTGGTCCGGGGCTATCACCCTGTAACCGGCATCGCTCAAGGCTTTGATCGAGGTTTGCCAGGTCGCACCGCAGAAGTTCTTGCCGTGCATCAACACGATGCTGCGACCGTTGGCCTTGCCATGGGCGGCGACGTCCATGTAGCCCATTTGCAGGCTTTGACCCTGGGACGTGAAAGCAAAATGTTTGACCGTGTAGGGATATTCGAAACCCTGCAGTTCGGGGCCGTACGCCGGGCCTTCGGCCTGCGCCATCACGGGCAGGGCGGCAGTCAGGAACAGGCCGGGCAGCCAGCGGGCGGGTGTGAAGGGCATCGGTGAACTCCTTTGACAATCGGACGATGCTGCATCGGCATGATTAGGGCGACATTAAACAGGCAACCGCGGCAAGGGCTGGTTCAACCCATCCAGCCCAGGGTGATCACCGCCAGCACGCCATAACGGGCGCCTTTGGCCAGGGTTACCATCAACAGGAAACGTCCCAAGGGTTCACGCATCACTCCGGCGACCAGAGTCAGTGGATCGCCGACCACCGGCAGCCAACTGAGCAGCAACGACCAGTGGCCATAACGCTGATAGTGCGTTCGGGCTTTTTCCAGGCGGGCAGGATTGACCGGAAACCAGCGCCGGTCACGCAAACGTTCGATGGCGCGCCCCAGCCACCAGTTCACCAGCGAGCCGAGGACATTGCCCACGGTGGCCACCGCCAGCAATGACCATGGCCAATAACGATCGCTGAGCAGCAACCCCACCAGTACCGCCTCCGATTGCAGGGGCAGCAGCGTGGCGGCCCCGAAGGCCGCGAGAAACAAGCCGATGAAGACGCCGCTGATCAATGGGCGGGGTAATCCGCCACCACTACATCGGTGCCGTCCTTTTTCAGGCCGATGACCTGGTAGGCATCGCTCATGCCGTCCATTTCCATGCCGGGTGAGCCCATGGGCATGCCCGGGGCGGCAACACCCAGCAGGTCGTCGCGTTGACTCAGGGCCAGTACCTGGTCGGCCGGCACATGGCCTTCGACGAACTTGCCGTTGATCAAGCCGGTATGGCACGACGCAAGGCGTGCGGGTACGCCGTGTTGCTGCTTGAACTCGCTCATGTTGGCTTCGACATGGTCCTCGACCTTGAAGCCATTGGCCTGCAGGTGACTGATCCATTTCTTGCAGCAGCCGCAATTGGCATCGCGATGCACTTCGATCGGGATCAGGTCGGCGGCCTGGGCCAGGGAGGAAATGAACAGGGCGCTCAGGGCAGCCAGACGCAAGTGGTTTCGCATGTCGACGGGTCTCGGATTGCTGGCAAAAAGAAGCGCATTTTGACCGGTTTTTCCGGGCAGGCATGGGGCGATTGTTTCAAGTTGCTACAACGCTGCGCAGCCCCATGATCGTAGTTGAGGGCTGTCAGGAAGATGAAGGCGACATTACAAATTTGTCAGGTCGGTGCTGTTGTGGGAGCCAGGCTTGCCGGCGAATGCGGCCTTGCGTCGTGCGGCGCCTTCGCAAACGCCTTCGCCGGCAAGCCTGGCTCCTACAAAAGGGGGGGGGAGGATTAGGGTGTTTGAGTCATGGGTGGGGGCTAGCGATGGTAGTAGCCCGGGCCTCCACCGTTGTAATAATGGTCGTGGTGCCAGCCGCCGTGGGGGAAGACGATACAGCCGCTCAGGGAGAGCAGGGCCAACAGGGGAATCAGCAGAGTGATTCGACGCAACATTGATAAATCCTCATGGTTATCGCCGTATTGAAGCCAAAACTCTTCATCGGCTGTAACATGAGACCCCGTTTACCTCGCCTCATCCCCGAAAAACGGTAGGGGCTTGGCATGCTTTTCGATACAAAGCGGATACATTCCAGCTTCAGGCTTACATTCAGGAAATGCTAATGACCCAGTCGCAACGTTTGAAATATTCGATTCTGATCTCCCTGGTGGTGCTGGGGATCATGTTTGGCCTTTCCTGGCTGCAGAACACAGGTGTGATCAGCGAAAAAGTGTTCCAGTACATCGCCATTGGCGTGGCGGTGGTCGTGGTGGTCATCAATGGCGTGATGCGTCGCAAGGTCAAGCCCTGAGCAAGGTGCCCGAACCGGATCAGAGCCGTCTGAGGACGGCAGCGGCCTGTGGATGCAGGCTGTAGCTCTTGTCTTCGTTGAGCACGATCACGCCTTCGCTGCACAAGCGCTTCAACACTTCGCGCACACTCAGGAAGGACAGCGGGATGTCCAGTTCCAGCAAATGACTGTGCACCCCGCGCACGCCCAGGCTGCGGTCGCTTTCGGCGGCCTTGAGCAGGGCGTCGATGACTTTGAGGCGAATCAGGCTGGTTCGCAGGCCAAAGCTCTTGAGCAGCAAGCGAATTCGCTCGTTGCCATGGCGGTCGGCAGGCGGGTCGAAAACACCGGCCCCGATGGTAGTGCTCATGGGTGCATTGCTACCGTCCGATGGCAGTGGTGTGTTGTACATTGCAGAAAACTCCTTTTCAGAGCCTGATCAGGAAAATGGGCGCTCTTACACGACTGGATGTATGAGTAACCCAGATCATGAGGACTCGAATGTAGAAAATTCGTCGTCGTGGCGTTACCGGACTGTTAAAACTCCGTGGCTCCGGAGTCCGGCTTCCTGGGTTTTTTCCGTTTGCTTCGTCCCTGAAACAAGCGCAGCGCGTCGCCCAGTGCGCTGCTGCAGGCACCGTATACGATCAGGGCGAGTGTGAATGTTTCCAACCGGTTGACCCGGTTGAGCCCGGCATTCAGTTTTTTGCCGGCTTCTGCGGGATGGCGTTGAGGACCGGATTGCCATCGTTATTGCGGGTCACATAAACGGGCAGCACCTTGGGCAGGGTTGCCACCAGGCTGTCGAGTTCATTGATGTTGTAGACGCCACCGATATGAATTGCACCGGTGCTGTTGTCGGCGACCATCAACGGTTTTTTCAGGTAACGATTGATCAGCGGCAACGCTTCGTTCAGCGCCAGATCGTCGATGACCAGCTTGCCGCTGCGCCAGGCCAGCGAATGGTCATGCTCGTCGGTCTGTCTGATCCGGGGTATGAAGTCCCCATGGCCATAGCTGGCCTGCATCGAAGGGCCCAACCGTAACCCGTCTCCCGGCTGTTCGCTGTTGCTGCTGACCAGAGCCGAGCCTTCGATCAGGTTCACCTTCACCTGATCTTCATACAGCCAGACGTTGAATCGGCTCCCGGTGCCCCGGATCTTGCCTTCGGCTGCCCTGACGACAAAGGGATGGCCGCTGTCGTGGGCGATGCTGAAGAAGGCTTCTCCTTTTTCCAGGGTGACCTGGCGACGATCCTTGTAATGGCTGTAGATCAGTTCGGTTCGCAGATTCAGTTCGACCTGGCTGCCATCGTTCAAGGTGACCTGGCGCCCCTTGTCGGTGGTCTCCAGGCGCTGGTATGAGTCGGGCAGCCAGCCCAGGCTCCAGCCGCTGTAGGCGGCCAATGGCAACGCCAGGGCGCATACCGCCGCCGCCACGCCAAAGCGGCGCCAGGAGGCTGGCCTGAGCCGTACAATCGGTACAGGCGCTTTCTCCGGGCGTTGCAGGTTACCTGCGACGTCCCATATTTCCAGCATGGCCTCGTATTCGGATACATGCAGCGGGTGGGCATCGAGCCACTGCTCGAATGCCTGACGTTCCTTCGCGGTGCAGTCGCTGGCATGCATGCGCATGCACCAGTGCGCAGCGGTATCGCTGATGGCGTCGTATTCGGCTGGCGTGAAAAAGTGGTCGGTCATTGACTCATCCTGATTTGCGCCATTCTAACCTTGAGGGCCGTCTGCAGGTCCATCGATCATGGCAATTACCCATCACGCGAATGTTCCCTGAGTCCATCCAACGCGCATGGGTGTGCACCAAGGTTTGGCCTCTGAGGAGTTTTCATTCAGGTCGAATGGCCGGATGTTCCTGGTACCGGGTCCAGCTGCCGGCCCATTTCGCAGATCAGAAATGCAATCGAGTCGGCATTGCGCAAGATGGTGTCGACACGCAGGTCCGTATTGCGTGGATCGAGAAACGCGGCGCGCGCCTCGGCGATTGTGGCGCAGCCAGTGGCTTTGAGGATCTCCTTCGCCACGTGGCGAGTGTTCATGATGTCATCCATGTCGATCCAGCATTGCCGAATACTGTGCCATCGAGCGAACAATTCCTCCGAGGGTGTGGCCAGGGACAAGGCTTCGCGCTGAAAGCTTTGTTGGTTTTGTTTCATGACCGCGCCATAAGAGGTGACAGGGGAGACCAGATCGACAAAAGGACGCCGCGCTTCCAGCGTGGCAATGTCCACCGTGTTGGAAAACAGATGTGAGAACTCGTGAATCAGCGTGGACGCCTGACTATGGGCATCGACATCGAAGGGTTCGCTCAGGCAGGACTTGTACCAGTCCAGTTGCTGGTCGAAAAACTTCTCGGTGAAGTGCACGGTTTTACGCGCATCCTTGTCGACGACGAACGCAATCAAATTGGCGTCGGGGTACTTGCTGGAGCCCAGCACAAAGCGCTCGGTATTCATGAAGTCTTCGTTGGGATCCACCAGCGCATTGCAGATGGGGACAATGGCCGCCTTGATTTTGTCGAGAAGGCGTTGGTCGACGCTGCCCAGATCAAAAAAGCGCTTGAAGAACCTGTCCAGGCGTGTGCCAGGTAACAGGAGGCGCGATTGCGCGAGATTGTGAAGGCTGTTGAATGCATAAAGGCGTGCCAGATCCATGGCTTGAATGATCATTTGCGCCTTTTCGGGGTGTAGGGTGCGGATGGCCTCCATGCCTCGCGCCTCAATGTTCAGGACTCGATGCACCTCCTGGTCGGTCACATATTTATTGTGCATCTTCGACAGGGCCTTGCCGTAGTGCACGGTATGGACATCCGGATCGATGACCATCTGCCCGCTCGGCATGCGTAGCAGGGAAGGGCCGTCCAGTTCGTCATTGACCAGTCGCCACACGGCGCCCGATTGAACAATGCGGTAGACCTTTCCAGCGACCGCGGCAAAGTGATGATGGCTGGCGGGATCAAGGTAAGTGCCGTCAACCGAGCCTTTGATGAGATCCTTCAAGGCCAGCGAAAACGTTTCGAAAGGTTGGCGCAATGTGCGTGCAAGCGTCGTTGGCGATAGTTGCGACCAGTTCGGGGCGGTCAATGCGCGTGCCACCGGCGCGGACGGGCTGGTCAACGGCGTGGTCTCGACAGCAGGCTGCAGTGACAGGCGCCCCAATAGAGTCATTTGAGCAGCACCGGCGATGAAGTTTTGCAATGCCTGAGTCCAGTGGTGCTCCAGCAGTGCCTCGGCCGAGTTCTTGATATCCGTGTAGCTTTGCCACAGAAACCGACCGCAGGCGAGTTTGCCCGGCAGCAGGCCCGAGATCAGTTTGATCCCGGAACTGAACAGGTACTTTGCCGCCTCCCAATCCGACTGGGCCGAAGGCTGCCGCTGGGTACCCATCAGGCGAGCCAGCAGGCTGGTGTTGTCGCTGAACAATCTGTTTAGCAGATGGCCATCCAGAGGGGTTGAATCAATGGACATGTCACCCGGTTGTCCGGCATTGGACTGGAACAGATTATGGAACACCGATTGTTGGTTCTCCGGCAGGCGACGGATGATCAGGTCCTGCAGGGGGCCGGGCGCATTGATGGCTGCAAGCAGGCTGGTTTCACTGTCGAACTCGGTAAAGACCTCGCCGCTATGGTAAGGCGCGTAAAGCACCAGCGGACCGCCATGTCCGACACCGGGGCCGATCAGATACAGACCCGTTGCGGCTATGGGGGCTGCAGCACCGGTCTTGATCAACGCCAGCTTGCGACAGATCGCGTGGGCGCCCTGCACGGTTGCGCGGGCAAGGCTGTCGGGCATGTCCAGTACTTGTTCGATCAAGTCAAATGCCGCTCGCGACAAGCGCTGTTGAAGGTACAGGGCGTGGGCATGTTGCATCAGTTGCCAAGGCAGCTGGTGCACGAAACGCAAGCGCCGGACCTCGGACCCTTCATGGCTGGCCGATAAACTATCGAGCACTTTTCGGGCAAAGCCTTCCTGGATATCCAGCGACAGTAAAAGTTGCCGGATGGCGTTCTGATCCAGTCCGGCGGGCAGCGCTGCAGCCGTTTTGGATCGTAGGGTAAAGCCGAACCCCTCTGTAGCGCTGACGTGATCCAGGGCGAATTGCGTCAGACTTCGGGGCGCGCCGGCCAAGGCCAGGTCAGGGATGATTTCGATATCGTCCGGGTCCGCTACGGCACCGGGAAAACGCGTGCGCAGCAAGGCTGCCAATGTCTGGTGTACATAACCGGCCAGGTCGGGCAAATCGCTGAGATAGTCTTTGTCCTCGTGAACATTGCGGCGGTATTGCTCCAGCAGTTCGATATGAGTCTGCTGGTCCACGGCGGGCGCCATGCCCAGCCACGCCGGTAATGAATGCTGATGGGCGATTGCACGGGAGATCCGCGTAGCGCGGCGCAAATTGGTATCGATCACCGTTTGCGACAGCGCTTTCAATGCCTTGCTCTGCTGATCGCCATCGAGTTTGAGCGAGCGCAGGTGTTGGCAGGAGGCCAGGAAGTGTTCAATGGCCGACCGCGCAAGGTAGTCGAGGACATTGCCTTCGATCAGTCGAAATGATCCGAGCGAGTAGGTCTGGTGGAACTTGCGCCGCGTGGGGTCGAGGTTCTCCAGCAATGCCTGGCATTCACTCGGGTCGAGCAGGCGCCGGCTCAGTTGCTGCCTGACCGCGTTGACGCTGGCGAACACTTCCAGCCCTTTGGCGGGTGTCCACACAATGGCACGCCCCGAATGTGAAACATCGAGTCCGCCGCGCTCGGTCACCAGGATGCAGTTGGCCAATGGCAGTGTGTTGGTTTGCCCGGAACATTCCAGGACCCATGAATAGACGTCGGGTCGGAAGCCGTTGTGCGCGCGGCGATTGGCGCGCTCGGGATAATCGGGGTTGAACACCGTGTCGACGATTGCCTGGTCCGCTTCGCGCATGAGTGAACCGAGTACTCGCGCCTGCGCTTCTCCGCGCAGGCCGACGGAAAAGGTATGGGCCAGATTTCGCGCCATGCGTTCCAGCCAGGATCGTTGTTGTTCCGTTGAAGTGGTGGGTTGTGCGGCAAAGTCTTTGCTGAGCTGCGCCTCGATATCACTGTACGTTCTGGCCAGGGACGCCGCCTTGTCTGCCCGCACGTTCGAGGGCATTTGCGTGCCCGACAATACCGGTCGGGTGCTCCAGCGGCCGTTGACCTCCAGTGCGAGCAAACGCTCGTTGATCATGGAGCGGATATCCAGCGCCTTATCGAACAAGGCATGCACATCGACCGCGCCGTCGCTATTGCGTAAAAGCTGCAGCACGTAGCCCAGATTATCCTGTTGCTTGACGATGATCGCTTCGAACAGGGTCTTGAATATCGACCCGGACAGGACCTCCCCGGTGACTTGAGGGTGATGGAAACCAATGAAACGGCTGCGTTCCTCAAGGCCCAGCAGGCCATAAAGCTCATCTTCGTGACCACTGGCGCTGAATTTGCTCAACAGGGTGTCCTTCAGGTCTGCATAGTCCTCGAGTACCTGTAGCCCCTGGGTGGGCGTGTAGAGGTAAGCGTTGGAATGACTGATCATCAATGAGCCCGCCAATTCCACGAAGTTGGCGGGATGCTCCCACAGTCGCACGGTTTCCAGGGTAGGGCGGTGAGCAGGGTTGGAAACCGGTTGGATGACAACGTGCAGCGCGGCGAACTGCTCCGGGCTGATGATGTCGGCCTCGCGCTTGAGCAGCAGCTCCGTGCGCGCCTGCTCGCTGATCGCGCGGGTGAAGAATGCCCTTCTTGACGCACCGTCGACACTGGCTTCATTCCAGAAGTGCGCCAACTGTCCGGACAACAGACTGATCAATTTTGCCGACGCCGTGGTGACGGCAATCTCCCAGTGCTGCTGATCGATACGTGTCGATTTTTTTTGAGGATGGGAATACTCGGGGCGTTGATCAAACGGCCAGCGCTGGTTGCGGTAATGCAACAACACGGCAGCGTTCAATGATAGGGAATTGGCCCAGCGTCGTACGGCGCCACTGTTCTGTCCGGCAGTGCTGGTGACATAAAAATCGACTTGGGTCTGACGTTGGTCGATCCCTGGAAATGCCGGAGAGAGCAACTGGCCAAGCACCGTATCCAGCATGGAAGTCAAGGTCGGCAGGGTCGTCAGTTCATCAACCATCGCCTGATCGTCGTGGGTCTGGTTGTCGAGGATGGCGGTGCGTTGATCCTCGAATACATCGCCTTCAATGGTCTGATAAGTCACCTGGACAGCGGACATCTGCGTCAGTGTCTTGCGCCGGGCCAGCGACATGAAGGCAAGCAAGTCGTCGTCTTCAGTCTTGCGCAGCAGTCGCTGTAGCAGTTGTTCGGTCAAGGCGGCGCGGCTGTAGTACTTCTGAATGCCGGCATAGGGGGTATACAGGATGACCCCGTTCATTTCCGGGGTGGGGCTCAGCACGAAACTGCCGGCCAGGACGACCGGCTCGTGACCGGGCGCGACGAGCAGGATTCTTTCGGCAATCATCGGTCGAGCCTGTTGGCTGCGCAGGCGCTGGCTGGTCAGTTCAATGTGCTTGAGCCATTCAAAGTCGCGCTGGGTGAGTCCGTGGATTCGGCCGAGCTCGGTCCAAAGGCCAGGGGTGTTCAGGACTTTCGGAAAATACAGTGGAGCAGGGGGTGTGGACATGGTCGAGTCTCGTGCGGGGCGCAGTGCAGGGCGCCAATGGAAAGAGTGCCGAGACTAGGGAGCGGTATGCGGGGGGAGGTGGTAGATAGTTAACGCACCCAGTGTGATTTTTACTGCAGACAGGCCTCATGCAAGGGTTGACAGGATGCTCGCCACACGTTGTAAATCGCTGGTCTACCAACGCTGTTGCCCCCTCTAATAATTAATCTGGAGCTTCAGATGTCTGCGCCACACAACGAAGCATCTGCTGTTGTCTCGCAAAACCTGTCTTTGGCCGCACTGACAGCATTGCTTGAGAAGATATTCCTGCGTCACGGCACCTCGGTCGAAGTTGCCCGGGTGCTGGCCGAAAATTGTGCGGGCGCCGAGCGGGACGGTGCACACAGTCACGGGGTGTTTCGCATTCCCGGCTATGTTTCAACCTTGCAGAGCGGTTGGGTGAACGGCAAGGCGGTCCCGGTGGTCGAGGATGTGGCTTCGGGTTTCGTGCGCGTCGATGCCGGCAACGGTTTTGCGCAACCGGCCCTCGCCGCGGCGCGATCATTGCTGGTCGAAAAAGCCCGCAGCGCCGGTATCGCGGTGCTGGCAATCCGTAACTCCCACCATTTCGCCGCGTTGTGGCCGGATGTCGAGCCCTTTGCCTACGAAGGGCTGGTGGCGTTGAGCGTGGTCAACAGCATGACCTGCGTGGTGCCGCACGGAGCCGATCGCCCCCTGTTCGGCACCAACCCCATCGCCTTCGCGGCACCGCGTGCCGACGGCGAGCCGATCGTGTTTGACCTGGCGACCAGTGCCATTGCCCATGGCGATGTGCAGATCGCCGCACGCAAGGGCGAGCGCCTGCCACCGGGCATGGGTGTGGATGGCCTGGGCCAGCCGACCCAGGATCCCAAGGCCATTCTCGAGGGTGGGGCGTTGCTGCCGTTCGGCGGCCACAAGGGCTCGGCTCTGTCGATGATGGTGGAGCTGCTGGCGGCGGCTTTGACCGGCGGCAATTTTTCCTTCGAGTTCGACTGGAAAAACCACCCCGGCGCCAAGACGCCATGGACCGGTCAATTGCTGATCGTCATCGATCCGGACAAGGCTGCGGGGCAGAGTTTTGCCGAGCGCAGTCAGGAGCTGGTGCGGCAGATGCATGGCGTGGGGTTGAAGCGCTTGCCGGGTGATCGACGCCACAATCAGCGGGCCAAATCGCAAATCAATGGCATCGCCCTTGATGGGCAGACACTGGCGAATCTGCGGGAACTGGCCGGTCTCTGATTTCTGTAGGAGCGAGCAAGCTCGCGATGGATTCAAGAACGCCGCTGGGTGTCAGGTGGCCAGCGTTATCGTTGACGTCCATCGCGAGCTTGCTCGCTCCTACAGGGTGTTCACGTCATTTAGCGCTGTGATCAGCGCCGCCCCAGCAACAGGCCTACCACCAGGCCGAAGCCGGCGGAAACCGCCACGGTCTGCCATGGATGACCGCCAATGTAGGTTTCGGTGGCCTCGACCGCCGGTTTGGTCCGGTCGCGCACGCTGTTCACCGAGTCCCGCGCTTGCTGAAGTTTCAGGGCGATTTGTCCGCGTAGTGTCTCCGCTTCCTCGCCAACCAGTGAGGCACTGCTTTTGAGCAGTTTCTCCGACTCCTCGATCAACGCCTGAAGGTCGCTGAACGCCTGATCCTTGATCTGATCTTCGGCCGATTGTGCGGCTGATTTCCGGGCCATTGAAAGACTCCTTGCAGGTGAATGGACAGTGAACAATGGAGTGCGTCGCCATTGAAAAAGTTGCAGCCGAATGGGCCTGTCGGCTCAATCCTTGCGAAAACTGCAGCAGGACGTTTCGTCCTACGGTGTAAGATGTCGCCTATTTACGCAGCAGGAAATTCACATGAGCTTCAATCTGGCCGACAAACCCCTGGCCGAGCGCGCAGCGCTTGAAGATGAAAAGGCACGCCTGTTCGAACTCTGGCAAACCAATCTGGGCAAAGCCAAGGGTGAAGCCGCCCGTCTGTTCGGTGAGCGGGCCAAACGCAAGGGCAAATGGGCGGAATGGGTCCGGGCCGAGCTGGATGGCATGTCACCGCCGGAGTTTTCGAACATGGTGCGCAGTGAAGTCAATCGGCTGATGGCCGCCAACAAGTAACCTTTACATCGAATCAGAGCGCCGCGTCATATGGCAATGCCATGCCAGACGACGCGGTGCCGCAAATCGCAACAGTCAGTTATTCCAGATGTTCGGGTTTAACGGGATCGCCGGATTTCATATTCAGCTGGACCCTCACGTCTTCAAACATCAGGTCGTAGTGCTTATGCTGCGAGCCGATGCTGCTCAATGCCTTCGGAATCCCGTACTTCTCGGCGATTTTCGTGACATTGCTGGCGAAGTTGTAGGCCTGGTCCTTCGGCAGATAGAAGGTCTCCTTGAGCTCCTTGCCCTGAATGCTGCCGTGCATCGTGAATTCCATTCCCTTGCCTTCCTTGGGGTCCTGGATGACTGTGTATTCGATGTGCAAGTTGTAGCTGACGTCGTCCTTGGTCAGCGCGTGACGCTCGATGTGCAAGTGACCTGGCTCGAACATAGCCATTGTCATCTCTCCTTATTGGTTAGAACTTCAAGCAAGGCAGGCCGGAGCCTGCCTTCGTGTTTCGTTCAGCGATAGCTGATACCGGGTTTTTCCGTACTGACGCGGGTGCCAGCCTTGCCCTGGACGATCGCTTCAATGTCCGACAACGAACCAATCACCGCGACCTTTCCAGTATGGCGTGCGAACTCGCAGGCTGCCTGCACCTTCGGCCCCATGGAGCCTGCGGCGAAGCCGAGCCGTTCCAGTTCGTCGGGGTGCGCCTGGGCAATGGCTTTCTGGGTCGGTTTGCCGAAATCGATGAACGCGGCGTTGACGTCGGTGGCAATCACCAGCAAATCACTTTCGAGTTGTTCGGCCAGCAACGCCGAACACAGGTCCTTGTCGATGACCGCTTCCACGCCCTCCAGTTTGCCGGGGCTCGTGTACATGGTCGGAATGCCACCCCCACCGGCGCAAATGACGATGCTGCCTTTTTCCAGCAACCATTTGATCGGACGGATTTCGAAGATGCGCTTGGGTTTGGGGCTTGCGACCACACGACGGAACTTGTCGCCGTCCGGGGCAATCGACCAGCCTTTTTCGGCCGCGAGTTTTTCCGCCTCGGCCTTGGCATACACCGGGCCGATGGGTTTGGTGGGTTTCTGAAAAGCCGGGTCGTTGGCGTCGACCTCCACTTGCGTCAGCAAGGTAGCGAAGGGCACTTCAAAATCCAGCAGGTTGCCCAGCTCCTGTTCGATGATGTAGCCGATCATGCCTTCGGTTTCGGCACCCAGCACATCCAGTGGGTAGGGCGTAACCGAGGTATAGGCGGCTGCCTGCAATGACAGCAGTCCCACTTGCGGACCATTGCCGTGGGCGATGACCAGTTGGTTGCCGGGGTGGATCTTGGCGATCTGTTCGGTGGCGATGCGAATGTTGGCGCGCTGGTTGTCAGCGGTCATCGGCTCACCACGGCGGAGCAGGGCGTTGCCACCCAGAGCTACGACGATACGCATGATGCAGTCCTTCTAAGCGGAAATGTGGCGATAACACGGCCCTTTGTGGGAGCGAGCCTGCTCGCGAAGCGGTCTGTCAGTCGATATCAATGTTGATCGTCCTACCGATATCGCGAGCAGGCTCGCTCCCACATGAACCGCATTCGGTTCGTTACAGGTCGGCCAGGGTCGACACCAGAATCGCCTTGATGGTGTGCATGCGGTTTTCCGCTTGCTCGAAGGCGATGCAGGCCGGGGACTCGAACACGTCATCGGTCACTTCGATGCCATTGCTCAGGTGCGGGTACTGCTCGGCAATCTGCTTGCCGACCTTGGTCTCGCTGTTGTGGAAAGCCGGCAGGCAGTGCATGAATTTGGTGCGTGGGTTACCGGTGGCTTTCATCAGCTCGGCGTTGACCTGATAAGGCAACAGTTGCTTGATGCGTTCACCCCAGGCTTCGACCGGTTCACCCATCGACACCCAGACGTCGGTGTGGATGAAGTCCACGCCCTTGACGGCGGCCTTGGGGTCTTCGGTCAGCGTGATGCGGGCGCCGCTTTCTTCCGCGTATTTCTTGCAACGGTCGACCAGGTCGTCATGGGGCCACAGGGCCTTCGGTGCGCAGATCCGCACGTCCATGCCGAGTTTGGCGCCGACCAGCAGCAGCGAGTTGCCCATGTTGTTGCGCGCGTCGCCCAGGTAGGCGTAGCTGATCTCGTGCAGCGGCTTGTCGCTGTGCTCGCGCATGGTCAGCACGTCGGCGATCATTTGCGTCGGGTGGTACTCATCGGTCAGGCCGTTGAACACCGGCACACCGGCGAACTTGGCCAGTTCTTCGACGATTTCCTGTTTGAAGCCACGGTATTCGATGGCGTCGTACATGCGACCCAGCACGCGGGCGGTGTCCTTCATGCTCTCCTTGTGGCCGATTTGCGAGGAGTTCGGGTCGATGTAGGTGACGTTGGCACCCTGGTCATAGGCGGCGACTTCGAACGCGCAGCGGGTGCGAGTGGAGGTTTTTTCGAAGATCAGCGCGATGTTGTTGCCCTTGAGGTGTTGCTGCTCGGTACCGGTGTACTTGGCACGTTTGAGGTCGCGGGACAGATCGAGCAGATAGCGCAATTCGCGAGGGGTGTGGTGTTCCAGGCTCAGCAGATTGCGGTTATGAATATTGAACGCCATTTTGGATCTCCTATGGTATCGGTTATCCCCCCGGTCGCACCGGGTGGGTGCGACCAGGGGTCAATGGGTTAGTAGTCGATCGGATCGCGGATGATCGGGCAGGTCATGCAGTGGCCGCCGCCCCGGCCGCGTCCGAGTTCGCCGGCGCTGATGGTGATGACCTCCACGCCGGCCTTGCGCAGCAGCGTGTTGGTGTAGGTATTGCGGTCGTAGCCGATGACCACGCCGGGCTCCACGGCAACCACGTTGTTACCGTCGTCCCACTGCTCACGTTCGGCGGCGAAGCTGTTGCCACCGGTTTCCACCACACGCAGGGTCTTGAGATTGAGCGCCTGGGCGACGGTGTCGATGAAGTTGGTTTTTTCGCGACGGATATCGATGCCGCCCGGTTTGCTGTCGTCCGGGTACAGGGTGAAGGCGACGATCTGGTTCACCACTTCCGGGAATATGGTCACCAGGTCGCGGTCGCAGAAGCTGAACACGGTGTCCAGGTGCATGGCTGCGCGGGATTTGGGCAGGCCGGCGACGATGACTTTCTCCACGGCCTTGTTCTTGAACAGGTTGACCGCCAGTTGACCGATGGCCTGGCGGGACGAACGTTCACCCATGCCGATCAACACCACACCGTTACCGATCGGCATGACGTCCCCACCTTCGAGGGTCGAATGCCCGTGGTCCTTGTCCGGGTCGCCGTACCAGATCTGGAAGTCGGCGTTGGTGAATTCCGGGTGGAACTTGTAGATGGCGGTGGTCAGCAGGGTTTCCTGACGGCGCGCCGGCCAGTACATCGGGTTGAGTGTCACACCGCCGTAGATCCAGCAGGTGGTATCGCGGGTGAACTGGGTGTTGGGCAGCGGTGGCAGCAGGAAGCTTGAGCGGCCGAGGAAGTCGCGGAACATTTCGATGGCCTTGCCGCCGAAACTTGTCGGCAAGTCATCGCCGGACACGCCGCCGATCAGGAACTCGGCGATATGGCGTGGTTCCAGGCTGCGCAGCCAGGAATTGGTTTCATTGATCAGGCCAAGGCCGACGGTGTCGGGAGTGATCTTGCGCGACAGGATCCAGTCCAGCGCTTCCGGGATGGCGACGATGTCGGTCAGCAGATTGTGCATTTCCAGCACATCGACATTGCGCTCGCGCATTTTGGTGACGAAGTCGAAATGGTCACGCTTGGCCTGGGCGACCCAAAGCACATCATCGAACAGCAGTTCATCGCAGTTGTTCGGGGTCAACCGCTGATGGGCCAGGCCGGGAGAACAAACCATGACTTTGCGCAGTTTGCCGGCTTCGGAATGCACGCCGTACTTAACTTTTTCCGTGGTCATTACCGTGTTCCTCCAGATGAAAAGTCAATGAGTTGTTACAGAGTCAGGAAACCGTCATACAGTCCGTAAGCCGCCACCACGGCGCCCACGATGACCACTGCGAAGATCAGCTTCTCGACGTTGGTGAAAACCGGTTTGTTGATTTCAAGTTTTGCCTTGGCGAAAAGAATCACGCCGGGGGCATAGAGCAGGGCGGAGAGCAGCAGGTACTTGATGCCGCCGGCGTATAGCAACCAGATCGCGTAGATCAGGGCGATAGCGCCGATGATCAGGTCCTTTTGCCGCTCACCGGCGCTGCCTTCATAGGTTTCCCCGCGTACCGCCAGCAGCAGGGCGTAGGCTGCCGACCACAGGTAAGGCACCAGAATCATTGAGGTGGCAAGGTAGATCAGCGACAGGTAGGTACTGGCTGAAAACAGCGTGATGATCAGGAACAGCTGAACCATGGCATTGGTCAGCCACAGCGCGTTGACCGGTACGTTGTTGGCGTTTTCGCGACGCAGGAACTCCGGCATGGTGTGGTCCTTGGCCGCGGCGAACATGATTTCCGCGCACAAAAGTACCCAGGACAGCAGTGCACCGAGCAGCGAAATGATCAAGCCGACGCTGATCAATATCGCGCCCCAATGACCGACCACGTGCTCAAGCACGGCGGCCATCGACGGGTTCTGCAGTTTGGCCAGTTCCGGTTGGGTCATGATGCCCAGCGACAGCACGTTCACCAGCACCAGGAACAGCAGCACGGTAATGAAGCCGATCACGGTGGCTTTACCGACGTCACTGCGTTTTTCCGCGCGGGCCGAGAAGATACTGGCGCCTTCGATACCGATGAACACCCAGACAGTGACCAGCATCATCTTGCGCACCTGGTTCATCACACTGCCCAGGTCGGGGTTTTTCACGCCCCAGATGTCGGCGGTGAAGATGTCCAGTTTGAAGGCGAACAGTGCGATCAACATGAACAGCACCAATGGCACGATCTTGGCCACGGTGGTCACCAGGTTGATGAACGCCGCTTCCTTGATCCCGCGCAACACCAGAAAATGCACGGCCCAGAGCAGCACCGATGCGCCAATCACGGCCGCGACCGTGTTGCCTTCACCAAACACAGGAAAGAAATAACCCAGGGTGCTGAACAGCAAAACAAAGTAACCGACGTTGCCCAGCCAGGCACTGATCCAGTAGCCCCAGGCGGAGGAAAAACCCATGTAGTCGCCGAAACCGGCCTTGGCGTAGGCATAGACCCCACCGTCGAGATCAGGCTTGCGGTTGGCCAGGGTCTGGAACACGAAGGCCAGGGTGAGCATGCCGACTGCCGTGATGGCCCAGCCAATGAGGATGGCGCCGACATCGGCACTGGCGGCCATGTTCTGCGGCAAGGAAAAGATCCCGCCACCAATCATCGAACCAACAACCAGCGCAACCAATGCTCCGAGTTTCAACTTCCCGGGGGATTCAGACATGGCATGTCTCCAGTGAGTGAGAAGAGAGTCAACAGATTACTTCTGTCGACTTTTCATTTAACTGACATGGAACACTAAATAAGCACATAAACAGTAAGTAATGCTGAAGCCATGAAATATTTGGCAACATCGCTGTAAAGTGCTGGCTAGAGGGGTATTGATGGGAATGAGAAAAGTTCCTTCATCCATTGAAGTCTAGATACTAGTCTGCTTTCCTGCTTTGTAAAGTTACCTGCATGGCTTTCGAATTACCCCGTATCAGAGAGGATGTGTCGATTGAATCGCGATTAAAATCAGGTCTTGAAAGCAGATTTGGCTATATATAAGCCATGTTTTTTCTGGCGGGGTTTAATAAACGTTATTACGCTTTATCTATTTAGTTAAAACTTGCTATCCGTCGATTTATCACCGCGGGAACTACAGGAAAAGGAGAGGGGAATGTCGAATCCGGCGCAAAAACTTCGGCTCGGAGCACTGATTGCGCTGGTGGTGGGGTCGATGATTGGCGGCGGGATCTTTTCCTTGCCGCAGAACATGGCGGAAAGAGCGGATGTAGGCGCGATCCTGATCGGTTGGGCAGTGACTGCCGTCGGCATGCTCACCCTGGCCTTCGTGTTCCAGACGCTGGCCAATCGCAAGCCTGAATTGAATTCCGGTGTGTATGCCTATGCCAAGGCGGGTTTTGGCGACTACATGGGGTTCTCGTCTGCCTGGGGCTACTGGATCAGCGCCTGGCTGGGCAATGTCGGCTACTTCGTACTGCTGTTCAGTACGCTCGGTTACTTTTTTCCGGTTTTCGGTCAAGGCAACACGCCAGTCGCCATCGGTTGCGCTTCGGTATTGCTCTGGGCCGTGCATTTTCTGGTCATGCGCGGAATCAAGGAGGCCGCCTTCATCAACCAGGTCACCACGGTGGCCAAGATCGTGCCACTGGTGATGTTCGTGGTGATTGCCGCCGTTGCCTTCAAGGCCGAAATCTTCAACCGCGATATCTGGGGGCGTAGCAATCCGAATTTCGGCAGCGTGCTGGATCAGGTGCGCAACATGATGCTGGTGACCGTGTTCGTATTCATTGGCATCGAGGGGGCCAGCGTTTATTCGGCTCGCGCACAGAAGCGCTCGGATGTCGGCCGGGCGACGGTTATCGGCTTTGTCGGCGTATTGGCGCTGCTGGTGATGGTCAACGTGTTGTCGCTCGGGATCATGAGCCAGCCGGAACTGGCCGCCCTGCAGAATCCGTCTCTGGCGGCGGTTCTGGAGCATATCGTTGGCCACTGGGGTGCGTTGCTGATCAGCATCGGCCTGGCCATTTCATTGGTGGGCGCCTTGTTGTCGTGGGCGTTGCTGTGCGCGGAGATCCTGTTCGCCACCGCCCGGGACCGGACCATGCCGGCGTTCCTGACCCGGGAAAACGCCAATCATGTACCGGTCAACGCCCTGTGGCTGACCAACGGCATGATCCAGTTGTTCCTGCTGATCACCCTGTTTTCCGCCGGCACCTACACCAGCCTGATCTACCTGGCGTCCTCGATGATTCTGGTGCCTTACCTGTGGTCGGCCGCTTATGCCGTGCTGCTGAGCCATCGCGGCGAAACCTACGAAAATGCCCCGCGCGAGCGGGTCAAGGACCTGCTGATCGCCAGCATCGCGCTGGTTTATGCCGTGTGGTTGCTGTATGCCGGCGGCGTGAAATATCTGCTGCTGTCGGCATTGCTGTATGCGCCAGGGGTGATTCTGTTCGCCAAGGCCAAACATGAGCAGGGCGAACCCCTGTTCACCACCCTCGAAAAAGGCATATTCACCGGCGTCATCAGCGGCGCGGGGCTGGCAGCCTATGGGTTGTACAGCGGCTTGCTGTCGTTATGAGGGCGGACACCCAGCGAGTCAGGGCGCGGGAGGGGGTTGCCACTACACTTGAATAAGACAGAGGAAGACCTTTGACCTCCGATCCGAAAGGGTTCACGCCATGCCAAGCACAACAGAACACAAGTCGGCACGTGTACTCGACCCCGTTGACCGTGTCACGGAAGTGATTTTTGGCCTGCTCATGGCCATGACCTTCACCGGTACCCTCAGCGTGGCCACGGCCGATCAGGCAGCAGAGCGGACCATGATGATCGCCGCGCTGGGTTGCAACCTGGCCTGGGGCCTTGCCGATGCAGTGATGTACCTGCTGCGGGCCGTGATCGAGCGCACGCGCAACCGTACCTTGTTTTCCACCTTGCGCGGCAGCGCCGATCCGGCGATCGGGCAGGCGCTGATAGCCGATGCGCTGCCACCACAAATGGCCGCCGCGGCAGGTACGCAGGGGCTGGAGATGCTGCGTCGCAGCCTGATCGAAGCACCGGCCACGTCGACGCATCGCACACTGAGGCTGGATGATTTCAAGGGGGCACTGGGGGTTTTCCTGCTGGTCGTCATCTCGACTTTCCCGCTGGTGGTGCCCTTTCTGTTGATCGAGCAGACGATGCTGGCGGTGCGCGTATCCAACCTGGTCGGTGTCGTGGTGTTGTTCCTGGCCGGCTGGATGCTTGCCCGGTACGCGGGTGCGAAGCCCTGGCAGGGCGGCGTAGCGCTGGCCATCACCGGTACCTTGTTGATTTGCGCGATCATTGCGCTGGGCGGCTAGGCAGGCGAAGCGCCAGGCTGGCTACTTCGCCTGACCGTTACTCGAAGGCAGCGGCGCTGCTGTCGACGTCAGCTTGTCCGCTTCGGCCACCCAGCCGCCACCGGTCGCCTTGTACAAATCGATCATGCTGGTGAACACCGTTGCCCGCGTGCGGGTGTAGTTGAGTTCGGCATCGAACAGGGTGCGCTCGGCATCCAGTACTTCTATGTAGCTGGTATATCCGTTGTCATAACGCAGCCGTGCATAGTGGGCGTAGGTCCGCAGCGCGTCGACCTGGCGAGCCTGGTAGGCCATCTGTTCGCGGGATTTGCTCGACGCGACCAGTGCATCCTCCACATCCTTGAACGCCGATTGAATGGCTTGCTGGTAGACCAGCAGGGTTTGTTGTTGAACCGCTTCGGCCTGTTGCACCTGCCCGGCGATCGCGCCGGCGGTAAAAATCGGCATGCTCGCCGCGACGCCATAGGACCAGGTCCGGGCCGGGCCGGTAAACAGGTCGGAGAGTTGATTGCTGACCGAACCGAACAATCCGGTGAGGGAAATGGTCGGGAAGTATTGAGCCTTCGCGGCACCGATCAGGGCATTGGCCGAAATCAGGTTAAGTTCTGCCTGGCGTAGGTCGGGTCGGCGCTCCAGCAGTTCCGAGGGCAGGCCGGAAGGCACCGACGGCAGCGCCAATTGGCCCAGGTCGCGCCCTCGAATGATCGGCCCGGGGTTGCGTCCCAGCAGCACGGCCAGTGCGTTTTCCTGTTGGGCCACCAGGGGTTCGAACTGCGCAACCGAGGCCATCGTGCGCTCGTACTCGGATTGGTTCTGCGCCAGTTCCATCTCGGAAATGGTGCCGGCACCGAAACGCAATTTGAAAATCTCGTAGGAGTCGCCCCGTGCCTTGGCGGTGGTGCGGGAGATTTCCAGCTCACGGTCAAGATCGCGCAGTGTCACGTAACTGCTTGCCACTGACGCCACCAGGCTCAGGATGACACTGCGCCGGCCTTCCTCTGAAGCCAGCAGGTCGGCGCGGGCGGACTCATTGAGGCGGCGCAGGCGACCCCAGATGTCCAGCTCCCAATTGACGCCGAGGGTGGCCTGGTAGTTGTTGAACACCGGGTCGACGCTTGGGTCCAGGGGAACAGGGCCGTTGTCTCGGGGCGAGCGACTGCGTTGCCCCTGCGCACCGGCGCTGACTTGTGGAAACAGCTGGGAGCGGGTGACGCCGTAACGCCCCTGGAACTCCTCGACCCGCGCGGCGGCGATCTTGATGTCCTTGTTTTCCAGGAGCGCGGTGCGAATCAGGTCGTTGAGGACTGGATCCTGAAACTGTTCCCACCACAGCGTGTTGGATAAATTCTTCGCTTCCTTGTCCGCATAACGATAGGCCGCTGGCGTGTCGGTGACCGGGCGCTGGTAGTCCGGGCCCACCATGCAGGCAGTCAGGCTCAGGCAAAGCACCAGTGGAAGAGGGGATCTGCGCATCTCAGTCCTCCCCATGCCGGTGTTGCGCGGCACCGTCGGGCAGATGCCCGAGCGCTGTCGGCTCCGCCGGCTTCACGGCGGCCTTTTTCTCGGTCATTCGTTCTATCAGGTAATAGAACATCGGAATGAAGAAGATCGCGATGACGGTGGCCGCCAACATCCCGCCAATCACCCCGGTGCCGATGGAATGGCGACTGTTTTCCGAAGCGCCCACGGCGATGGCCAGTGGAACGCAGCCCAGAATGAACGCCAGCGACGTCATCACGATCGGACGCAGGCGCTCCCTGGCCGCGGTCATGGCCGCGTCGTAGGCCGACATGCCGGTTTCCCGGTTCAGTACGGCAAACTCGAAAATCAGGATGGCGTTCTTCGCGGCGAGCGCCACCAGCATGGTCAAGCCGATCTGGAAGTAGACATCGTTGCTCAAGCCCCGCAGGAGCACCGCGAGCATGGCGCCGAACACGGCAAAGGGCACCGCCAGCAACACGCCGACCGGCAGCGACCATTTTTCGTACTGGGCGGCCAGGATCAGGAACACCATCACCAGACCGAAGATGAACACCTGGGAAGAAGAACCACCGCTCTTCTTCTCTTCGAACGCCTCGCCACTCAATGCCAAGGCGTAATCGTTGGTCATGACCTCGGCGCTGACTTCTTCCAGCGCCGCCAGCGCCTGGCCGGAACTGTAGCCGGGGGCGGCGTTGGCGGTCAGTTTGACCGCCGGGAAGTTGTTGAAACGGGTCAACAGGTCGGGGCCGGTGACGTAACGGGTGTTGATCATGGCCTTGAGCGGCACCATTTCCAGGTTCTTGTTGCGCACGTAGATTTGCTGCAGGTCGTCGGCCTTGAGCCGATAGGACGGCTCGGCCTGCAAGATGACCTGCCACAGGCGACTGAACTTGTTGAACTGCGAAACGTACAACGAGCCGAACATCGTTTGCATGGCGCTGTAGACGTCTTCGATGGGCACGCCCAGGGATTCGGCCTTTTCCCGGTCCACATCGACCAGCAATTGCCTTGAAAACACGTTGAAGGTCGAGGTGATGGCGCCCAGTTCCGGGCGTTGCCTGGCCTTGGCGACGACACTGGCGACCATTTCGGCCAGTTGATTGACGCTGGCGTCACCCTTGCTTTGAATCCAGACCTCCATGCCGCCGGTCGTGCCCAGGCCCGGAATGGACGGTGGGTTGACCGGCAGAATGACCCCTTCCTGTACTGAAGAAAACGCGTGCGCGGCTTTCTGGATCACCGCCGGGGCGCTTTGCTGCTTGATGGTGTCGGAGTCCTTGTAACGCCCTTCGAAGTCCTTGAAGCCGACGAAGAAGGCCGCCGCGTTGTTCTTGTTCTGTCCGTCCAGCAGGCTGTAGCCGTTGACGATGGCGACGCCTTCGACGGACGGATCGTTCATGAAGAAGTCGCTGGCGACTTTGCCGACTTCGCCGGTGCGGTCGAGGCTGGCGGCATCGGGCATGATCACGGCGCCGAGCAGGTAGCCCTGGTCTTCGGGGGGAAGGAAGGCGCCGGGTATGCGCTGAGACATCAGCAGAATCAACCCGATCATGCCGGCAAACAGCAGCAATGCCACCACGAACCGCTTGATCATCAGGGCCACGGAGCGCGAATAGCCTTCGGTCATGCGCTCGAAGCTGCGTTCGAACCAGCGGAAGAATGCGTTTTTATCGCCGTGCTGGGGCTTGAGCAACAGCGACGCCAATGCCGGTGACAGCGTCAGGGCCACCAGGCCCGAGATCACTACGGAGATGGCAATGGTGATCGCAAACTGTTTGTACAGCTGACCGGTGATCCCGCCCATGAAGGCCACCGGGATGAATACCGCACACAACACCAGCACGATCGCCACCACGGGACCGGCCACTTCGTCCATCGCACGCTTGGCGGCATCCTTGGGCGTCATCTTGTGGACATGCATGTTGCGCTCGACGTTTTCGATCACCACGATGGCGTCGTCCACCACAATGCCGATGGCCAGCACCATGCCGAACAGCGTCAGCATGTTCACCGAAAACCCCAGGGCCGACATGCCAATGAAGGTCCCGACAATCGACACCGGCACCGCCAGTACGGGAATCAGCGTGGCACGCAGGCTCTGCAGGAACAGGTAGACCACTATGACCACCAGCACCAGCGCTTCGAAAAAGGTGTGAATCACCTCGGAAATCGACGCGCGGGTGAAGGCGGTGGTGTCCATCACGATCTTGTATTCGATTCCTTCGGGGAAGGTTTCCTTCATTTGCGCCAGGGTCGAGGTGACGGCTGCCGATACATCCAGGGCGTTGGCGCCAGGCTGTTGATACACCGCGATCAGGGTTGCCGGACGCCCTTGATAGGTGCTGCGCAGGGAATAGTCCTTCTGCCCGAGCTCGGCACGCCCGACGTCCTTGAGCCGAACGATGGCGGCGCCGTCGCTGCTGGCGCGCAGGATGATGTTCTCGAATTCCGCAGGCTCGGTCAGGCGCCCCTTGGTGGTCACGGCAAACGACTGTTCCACGGCTTGCCCCGTGGGAGACTGACCGACGCGGCCGACGGCAAATTGCTGGTTCTGGTTGGCCACGGCTTTTTGCACATCCGCTGCGGTAATGCCCAGCTGGGCCATGCGGTCCGGCTTTAGCCATATGCGCATGGCGTAGTCGGGGGTGCCGAAAATACTGGCCTGGTTGGCACCGGGGATGCGCTTGATCGCATCGAGAATGTAGAGGTTGGCGTAGTTGGCGACGTAGGTGCTGTCGTAGCGGTCGCCGGAGGAATACACGGCAAGCACCATCATGAACGCCGAAGACTTCTTCTGTACCTGAATGCCTTGGCTCTGAACGGCCGAGGGTAATTGCGGCAAGGCCAGGTTGACCCGGTTCTGCACGTCGACCTGCGCCAGGGAAGGGTCGGTGCCGATCTCGAAGAAAACGTTGAGGGTCATGTTGCCGGTCGCGGAGCTCGACGAGTTCATGTAGATCATGTTGTCGGCGCCGTTGACCTGCTGTTCGATGGGCGCTGCCACGTTGTTGGCCACCACCTGTGCATCGGCACCGGGGTAGGTCGCCGCCACGGTGATTTGTGGCGGCGTGATGTCCGGGTACTGGGCCACGGGTAGTTTCAGCATGGCCACGGCGCCGGCCAGGGTGATGACGATGGAAATGACCGAGGCGAAGATGGGCCGATCGATGCAATAGTGGGAAAGGCTCATGGTTTTTTCCCGCTACTGTCAGCCTGGTTCGCCGGCTTGGACACGGGTTCAGCCGTCGGCGCTGCCGGCGCGGCGTCAGTCTTCTGGACGATGTTGATCGCACCGCCAGGCGTGACCCTGACGGCGCCATCGATCACGATCCGTTCGCCGGCCCGCAGGCCTTGGGTAATGAACCAGTCATCGCCGTGCCAGTCGCCGACCATTACCACGCGCTGTTCGGGCTTGCCCTCGGCGTTGACGACCCACACGAAGTGGCTTTTGGCGCCTTCCAACACGGCTTTTTGCGGCACCAGGATCGCGTCGGGGCGGGTGGCGCCCTTGGCGAGGGCACGGACGAACTGGCCGGGCTTGAGCAATCCCTTCGGGTTGGCCAGTTCGGCACGGACCAGAAAGGTGCCGGTATTCTGGCTGAACGAGGGGGCCAGGAAACTCACTTTGCCATGCTCGGGCACCACGGTGCCGTCGGCCAGCACCACTTCGATCACCAGATCGCCTTGGGGCGGGAGCTTGAGGTGACCGCTATTCATCTCGTCGCGGTACTTGAGGGTTTCGTTTTCCGAAAGGCTGAAGTTGACGTAAATGGGGTCCATCTGCGAAACGGTGGTCAACAGCCCTGACTCGCCCGGCGTCACATAGCTGCCGTCCTGTCGCTTGGCGTAGCTCGAAAGACCGGTCAGGGGACTGGAAATGGTGGTGTAACTGAGGTTCAACTGCTCGGTACGTACAGTACCTTCCGCGGCCAGCACGGCGGCCCGGGTCGAGCGTTCTTCACCTACCGCATTGTCCAGGTCCATCTTGCTGACGGCGTTTTGCGCGGCCAGCGGACGGACTCGGGCCAGGGTCGCCTTGGCCACTTCCCAGCGAGCCTGTTGCTGGGCCAACTGGCCCTGCGCCGACAGCAGCGAGGCTTCGAACGGTTTGCGGTCCATCTGGAACAGGGTCTGTCCGGCCTTTACCAGGGAACCTTCGGTATACAGGCGCTTTTCCAGAAAACCGGCCACGCGGGCACGGATTTCCACTTCACGGGAGCTTTGGGTCTGGGCAACGAACTCGAAAGTCACCGGGGTGTCATGGGCGGCAACCGTCATGACTGTCACATCGGGGGCTTTGCGGGCCAGCGTCTCCGGTTCCTTGCCGCATCCGCCAAGCAGGCCCGCCCCTGCGATCGCAAGAACCATCGGCAAGTTGACGCACCGCCTGAAAAGGTTGATGTCCACGCCCATGCAAATGCTCCTTGAAAGTCGCTCGAACAGAAGCGTAGCCACTAAGTCCAAACAGCGCTAACCGACTGATACGGGAGCAATCGGCAGTCGGAACATTGATCTGTTACCTACACTGGCTGTGGTTATCCATCGTGCTTGCGAGGTCATCATCATGGCAAAGGACAAGAAAGCGGCTTCAAGGAGTCAGGCGGAAAAAAGCGAGCCGCTGAAAAACAAGGACTATCTGGAGCAACTGCGTCGATTGCATGTCGAGCTGGTCAGGATGCAGGAGTGGGTCAAGCAGAGCGGTGCCAAAATATGCATCGTCTTTGAAGGCCGCGATGGTGCAGGCAAGGGCGGGACCATCAAGGCACTGACCGAGCGGGTGAGCCCGCGGGTGTTTCGGGTGGTTGCGTTACCGGCGCCCACCGATCGTGAAAAAAGCCAGATGTACCTGCAACGTTACCTGCCGCACCTGCCGGCGGCCGGTGAAGTGGTGATCTTCGACCGCAGTTGGTACAACCGTGCGGGGGTCGAGCGTGTCATGGGGTTCTGCACTGAAGAACAGGCCACGGGGTTTCTGAAGACGGTGCCCAATGTGGAACGCGCGATCATTGATTCAGGCATCGTCCTGCTCAAGTATTGGCTGGAAGTCAGTCCGCAGGAACAGACCCGCAGGCTCGAAGCGCGGATCAAGGACGGGCGCAAGATCTGGAAACTGTCGCCCATGGACCTCAAGTCCTACAGCCGCTGGTATGACTATTCGCGCGCGCGCGACGACATGTTCAAGACTACCGATACCGAGCATGCGCCCTGGTTCGTGGCGGACTCCAATGACAAGCGTCGGGCTCGGCTGAACATCATCAGCGATCTGCTGGGGCGTATTCCGTACAAGGATGTGCCGCGCGAGAAAGTGGTATTGCCCAAGCGGCAGAAGCCCGGGGCCTACCGCGAACCGGATTATCCGTACAAGCGCATTGCCGAAAAGTTCTGACGGAGTGGTTGCCAGGCACATTCAGGCAAAGCTTTCGACAATCGCCTCACGCACTTTCAACACCACCGGATCGAGCTGGGTGCTGGTACGCCAGCCCAGTTCGATCGGGTAGCGCGGCAGCGCCAGGGGGCAGGGGAGCAAGGCCAGGCCGCAGAGTGAGGCAAGGCTGCGGGCGGCATGGGCGGGGATGGTCGCCACGGCCCGACTGCCCTTGAGCAAGTGGGGCAACGCCGCAAAATGCGTGGTCGAGGCACAGACCCGTCGGCTCAGGCCCAACGCTGCCAGACCCTCGTCGGTGATGCCGATGAAGCCGCCCGATGACACCAGGATGTGTTCACGGGCGACGAATTCCTCAAGGCCGATGTGTTGCTGGCCCACCGCCAGGCTGAGCGGGTCGACCAAACATTCATAACCTCCTTCACCCAGCACCTGGCGACTCAACAGGCGTTCGGCAAAGCCACCGGCGGTGATCGCCAGGTCGATGCTGCGCTCCATCAGGGCCTGGGCGACGATCTGACTGTGGGTCTGGCGAAAAATCAGGCGCAGCTTCGGGGCGCTGCGGGCGACTTGCTCGATCAATCGTCGACCATAGGCAATTTCGAAGTCATCCGACATGCCCACGGTCACCGAGCGTCCTTCATAGTGGCTGGCGGCGGGATCGACCATCGCCAGGCTCTGGCGGCACTTGTTCAGGGCATCGCTGACCACCGGCTTGAGTTGATTGGCCTTGAGTGTCGGCGCCAGGCCGCGGCCGGTACGCACATACAACTGATCGCCATAGACTTCGCGCAAGCGGCGCAACGCCGCGCTCACGGCGGATTGCGTCACGCCCAGGCGCAGTGCGGCCCGGCTGGCACTGGACTCCTCGTGCAAGGCTTCGAAGACTTTCAGCAGATTGAGATCGATGTCGGCGATATTCATTTGGTTCATATCATTCAGCAGTGAGCAGGGCTTTATTCATGATCCAGTGACGCTCGAGAATGAGCAATACCTGATACCGACGGAGTGATCGCCATGTCCAAATCCATTGTTGCCGCACTGCAGATCGGTGCCTTGCCCGCTGGCAAGGCCCAGACCCTGGAACAGATCCTGTCCTTTGAAAGCGCAATCAGCGAATCCGGTGCCGCGCTGGTGGTGATGGCCGAGGCGTTGCTGGGCGGCTACCCGAAAGGCGAAGGCTTCGGCACTCAATTGGGCTATCGGCTGCCGGAAGGCCGTGAAGCCTTTGCCCGCTATTTCGACAACGCCATCGACATACCCGGCCCGGAAACCGATGCCCTGGCCGGACTCTCGGCGCGTACCGGCGCCAATCTGGTGATCGGTGTCATTGAACGGGCCGGCAGTACCCTGTACTGCACGGCGCTGTACTTCGATCCGCAGGCCGGACTGGTCGGCAAGCACCGCAAATTGATGCCGACGGGCACCGAGCGGCTGATCTGGGGCAAGGGGGATGGTTCCACCTTGCCGGTGATCGACAGCCAGGTGGGGCGCATTGGCGCGGTGGTGTGCTGGGAAAACATGATGCCGTTGCTACGTACCGCGATGTACGCCAAGGGCGTGCAGGTGTGGTGTGCGCCAACGGTGGACGAGCGCGAGATGTGGCAGGTCAGCATGCGCCACATTGCCCACGAGGGTCGCTGCTTTGTGGTCAGTGCCTGCCAGGTCCAGGATTCGCCGCAGGCCTTGGGTATCGAGGTACCCAACTGGCCGGCCGAACGGCCACTGATTGCCGGCGGTAGTGTCATAGTCGGGCCGATGGGCGAAGTGTTGGCCGGGCCCTTGCGTGGCGAACGCGGCTTGCTGACCGCACAAATCGACACCGACGACCTGGTACGCGCCCGCTACGACTATGACGTGGTCGGGCACTATGCGCGCCCGGACGTTTTCGAGTTGACGGTCGACGAGCGGGCCAAACCGGGCGTGCGCTTCAGCTCATGACCCCTGAACCCCTGTAGGAGCGAGCACGCTCGCGAAGAACGAGAGAACGACGCTGGGTGTCAGGTTTCCAGCGTCATCGTTGACGACCATCGCGAGCATGCTCGCACCTACACCTACACCTACACCTACACCTACAGGCCGCTGGTTACAGGCCCGGGCAAGCGCAGGTTGCCGCTGTCCACGAAGCGCTGGGTGGCGAACAAACCGCCGCCCAGTTTGCCGCGCAGTATGTAGGGCATGTTGTTCAGCGTTTGCATCTGGCCCAGCACATAGGTCTGGCGCAGCACCGAGAACGCCGAGACGCTGACAGGCACGGTCAGCACGGTATCGGAAAACCGACTGATCGAGCCTGACTGATCGCTGACACCGGAAGCGAAGGGCTGTCCATTGATTTCAAGGTCCAGGGCCACGCCGCTGAAGTTGACGTTCATTCCATTGGGATTCTGCACGCGAATCTTCACGGCGAAGCGCACCTCCATGCCCTGGCCTTGCAGCGGTTCGAGGCCGACGACGTTGATGTTCAGTGGGTCGCTGTTGGGAAAGGTGGTGCAGGCGCTCAGGCACAACAGCACAAGGGAAACAATGATCGCGTGGACACTGCGCATGGACGTGCTCTCGTGAAAAAAAAGGCCAAGCCACCAGTGGCTCGGCCCTTGAGCGCGATCTGGCGGTCCGGCTATGCGACACCCGCAGGTGTTTGGGGTTCAACCTGGTGCGCGACATCCGGGTTCTGCATGACCTGCAGTACGGAAGCCTCCGGGTCGAACTCGTCTTCTTCCAGTTCGAGGAATTCTTCGGGCAGGAAGATATTCAAAACGATAGCGCACAGCGCGCCGACAGTAATGGGCGATTCGAAAATGTTGTGCAGGGCCTCAGGCAATTCACGCAAGACTTGCGGCACTGCCGCCACGCCCAGGCCGATACCGATGGAAATCGCCACGATCAGCATGTTGCGCCGATGCAGGCCCGCTTCTGCAAGGATCTTGATCCCGGCCACGGCGACGGTACCGAACATCACCAGTTCGGCGCCGCCCAGCACCGGCTTGGGCATCAGTTGCAACACCGCGCCGATCATCGGAAACAACCCCAAGAGGACCAGCAGCCCGGCGATGAAAAACGCCACGTAGCGGCTGGCCACGCCGGTCAGTTGAATCACGCCATTGTTCTGGGCGAAGGTCACCATCGGCATGCTGTTGAAGACCGCGGCCATCGCTGAGTTCAGGCCGTCGGCCAAAAGCCCGGACTTGATCCTTCGAATGTAGACCGGGCCCTTGACCGGTTGCCGGGAAATCATCGAGTTGGCGGTCAGGTCACCGGCCGCTTCCAGCGGTGACACCAGGAAAATCACCGCCACGGGCACGAACGCCACCCAGTCGAATGAAAAACCGTACTTGAAGGGCACCGGTACGCTCATCAGCGGCACGGCGGGCAGGCTGGCGAAATCGACCACGCCCAGCGACCAGGCGACGACATAGCCCAGTGTCAGGCCGATGACAATCGCCCCCAGGCGCAGGAAAGGTACGTCCACCCGGTTCAATATCACGATGGTCCCCAGCACCAGCGCCGCCAGGCCGATGTGGCTGGCCGCGCCAAGGTCGGTGGCACCGAAGCCACCGGCGATATCGGTCATGGCCACCTTGATCAGCGATAGTCCCATGAGCGTGATGATCGTGCCGGTCACCACCGGGGTGATCAGCATGCGCAGCTTGCCGATGAACTGGCTCAACACCACCTCGATGAAGGCGGCGAAGAAGCACACGCCGAAGATGGTCGAGAGAATCTCATCGGTGCCGCCGCCACGGGCCTTGACCATGAAGCCGGCACTGAGAATCACGCTGATGAACGAGAAACTGGTGCCTTGCAGGCACAGTAGTCCCGAGCCGATCGGACCGAAACGGCGCGCCTGGACGAAGGTGCCCAGGCCCGATACGAACAGCGCCATGCTGATCAGGTAGGGGATCTCGCTTTGCAGGCCCAGCGCGCTGCCCATGATCAACGTCGGCGTGATGATGCCGACGAAACTGGCGAGCACATGCTGCAGGGCGGCGAACACGGTGGCGGTTAAATGCGGGCGGTCGTCGAGGCCGTAGATCAGGTCGTTGCGGCGTGGGGCAGGTATTTTTTCAGAGGCGGTCATGGGCGATGTGCGGGCCGGGCCAAAAAGTGGAGGCGCAGGATGCCAGAAACGCCCAGGCTTTTGTAGGAGCGAGCACGCTCGCGATGGTCGTGAACGATAACACTGGGCACCAGACACCCAGCGGTGCTCTTGCGTTCATCGCGAGCAGGCTCGCTCCCACAGGTTCATGGCGCTGCCTGGATGCCTGTAGGAGCGAGCACGCTCGCGATGGTCGTGAACGATAACACTGGGCACCAGACACCCAGCGGTGCTCTTGCGTTCATCGCGAGCAGGCTCGCTCCC
>NZ_JBNNVQ010000008.1:0-31167 GCF_050280625.1 Pseudomonas sp. NPDC089569 | reverse complement strand
CCACAGGTTCATGGCGCTGCCTGGATGCCTGTAGGAGCGAGCACGCTCGCGATGGTGGTGAACGATAACACTGGGCACCAGGCACCCAGCGGTGCTCTTGCGTTCATCGCGAGCAGGCTCGCTCCCACAGCGCTGCCTGGATGCCTGTAGGAGCGAGCACGCTCGCGATGGTCGTGAACGATAACACTGGGCACCTGACACCCAGCGGTGCTCTTGCGTTCATCGCGAGCTTGCTCGCTCTTACAGGGGGGAGGGGGTGATGTTTCAGGAGAATGCGGCGAGCAGGTCCTCTTCGAATGCCGTCTGCGCATCACCCGGTGTCTGCCCGCGATGGCGGGCCAGGTGAAACGCCACGTCGAAACTCATGCCCCCGCGGCGCACCACACGCAATAGTCCCTTGTCTTCCCAGTGGCGGGCGAAATGACTGGGCAGGTAGCCGAGATGCTTGCCGGACAGGATGAAGGCGAGGGTGCCTTCGACCTGTTCCGAGCGTGCCGAACACATCGATCCTTGAAAGGGCTCGTCGTTACGCAGGAAACGGTAGGGGTGATCGACCCGGTCGCAGTCTTGCAGCGCCCGGTCATCCGGCGCGTCATTGTCGAACAGTGGATGACCGGCCGCGCAATACAGGTGCTGGGTTTCGGTGAACAGTTCGCGGTAATCGAATGCGTTCTGCACCTGGGAGAAATAGCCGATGGCCAGGTCCAGTCGCTGCTGCAGCAGCAATCGCTCCATTTCGCCGGGCATGGCGCTCATCAATTCGATACGCACCGACTCATCGCGCTCGCGGAAGCGCCGGATCGCTTCGGCGACGCGTTGCAGCACGGACTGGTCCAGCGCTTCGGACAAGCCCAGGCGCACCTCGCCGATCAAACGTCCGGCCACACCGTTGGACTGGTGTCGAAACGCTTCAATGGATTGAAACAGCCCGCGGGTGGCCTTGAGCAGTTGCTCGCCCTTGGGCGTGATGCGGAATCCGCCCTTGCCCCGGCTGCACAAGCGATAGCCCAGGCGGGTTTCAAGCTTTGCCATTTGCTGGCTGATGCTTGACTGGCTCAGGCCCAGTTCACCCTGGGCTGCGCTGAAACCGCCGCATTCGACCACGCTGACAAACAGGCGCAACAAGTGAAGGTCCAGATCATGCAGTTGACCGAGCATCAAACATTACTCCAGGGTAATGTCAGGTTAATAAACTTGATATTTCACCAATGTATCTGACGACGCATCCTGCCACCACTTCCTCCGGTCAGGTGTTCGTCATGCCTCCCTATTTCAAGATGTGCGTTCCCGCGCTGTTCCTTGCCATGGCCGCAGCGGCCGAGGCCGAGGACAACGTGGTCAATCTCTACAGTTGGGCCGATTACGTCGCGCCGCAAACCCTGCAACGCTTCGAACAGGAAACCGGCATTCACGTGCGCTACGACACCTTCGATGCGCCGGAGGTGCTGGAAACCAAACTGCTCACCGGCGGCAGCGGTTATGACGTGGTGGTGCCGTCATCCAGTGTGCTGGCGCGCGGCCTGGCAGCGGGGGCCTTGAAGGCCATCCCCCATGAAGGCCTCAAGGGTTACGCCAACCTGGATCCGGACCTGCTGGAAAAACTGTCGGCGGTCGACCCCGGCAACCGTTATGGCGTGCCTTACACCTGGGGCACCCTGGGGCTTGGCATGAATGTCGAAGCCGTGAAAGCGCGCCTGCCGGACGTGCCGCTGAACAGTCTCGACCTGCTGTTCAAGCCCGAATACGCAGGCAAGCTCAAGGACTGCGGGATTGCGATCATCGACTCGCCGCAGGAAGTGATCGGCCTGGCGCTGCATTATCTGGGCAAGGACCCCTACAGCACCCGCAAAGAGGATCTCGACGCGGGTCAGGCGCTCTTGCATCAATTGCAGCCTTCGGTGCTGTACGTCGCCAGCGGCCGGCAGATCAACGATCTGGCCAATGGCAGTGTTTGCCTGGCACTGGCTTACAACGGCGATGCCAGCATGGCCGCCGATCAGGCGCGCAAGGCCGGCAAGCCCTATGAGATCGCCTACCGGATTCCCCGGGAGGGCACTCTCGTGTGGCAGGACAACCTGGCGATCCCCAAGGATGCGCCACACCCTGAAGCTGCGCGCCGGTTCATCGAGTTCATGCTGCGGCCCGAGTCCGTCGCGGCACTGACCAATACGCTGTTCTTTGCCACCGCCAACCAGGCCGCCACGCCGCTGGTCGATGAGGCCGTGCGCACCGACCCGGACATCTACCCGCCCGCCGACGTGCGCGATCGTCTGTACGCCGACCGCACCATGGACCTCAAGGACATGCGCCAGCGCACCCGCGTGTGGACCACATTCCGTAGCCGCCAATAAGAAAGAAGGAGCCTTGCATGGACGTTCCAATGCAAAACGATCAGGCCATCACCCGTGACAGTCTTTATGGCACGGCCGCCGAAAGCACCTACGCCGGCATCACCAGCTTCATGCGCCGGCGCTACAGCCGCGACTTGCGCGGTGTCGACGTGGCGGTCAGCGGTGTCCCGTTCGACACCGCGACCAGCAACCGCCCCGGCGCACGTTTCGGACCGCGCGGCATCCGTGCCGCTTCCGCCGGGATCGCGTGGGAACGTCACTGGCCGTGGGCTTTCGACCCGTTCGATCACCTGGCGGTGGTCGACTTCGGCGATTGCGACTTCGATTACGGTTCGCCGCAGTCGACCCCGGAATGCATCGAGGCCCACGCCGAGCACATTCTCAGCGCCGGCAGCGCGATGCTGACATTCGGTGGCGATCACTTCATTACCTATCCGCTGCTCAAGGCCCATGCACGTAAACACGGTCCGCTGTCGCTGATTCACTTTGACGCCCACAGCGACACCTGGCCGGACGAGGAGGGCAAGCGCATCGACCATGGCACGATGTTCTGGCACGCGGCCAAGGAAGGACTGGTCGACCCCTCGCGTTCGGTGCAGATCGGTTTGCGCACCACCAATGACGACCATCAGGGCTTTGCCGTGCTGGATGCGCGACAAGTGCATCGGCGCGGGGTGGACGCGATCGTCGAGGCGATCCGGGCACGTGTCGGCGATCACCCGGTGTACCTGACCTTCGACATCGACTGCCTCGACCCGGCCTTCGCCCCCGGCACCGGAACGCCCGTGTGTGGCGGCCTGAGCACCGTGCAGGCGCTGGACATCCTTGGCGGTTTGCGCGGGATCAACCTGGTGGGCATGGATGTGGTGGAAGTGGCGCCGGCCTATGACAGCGCGGAAATCACCTCGCTGGCGGCGGCGACACTGTCGATGGAAATGCTGTGCCTGTATGCGGCCAGGCATAAGGTCGACCGGTAATACAAAACCTGTGGGACCGTCTGGCGCCTTCGCTGATCTGTGGGAGCGAGCCTGCTCGCGATGGCATCAGGTCAGTCGATGCGGGCCTTGACTGACACACCGCTATCGCGAGCAGGCTCGCTCCCACAGGTTGGTCTGCGTTTGGTGCCGTTGATGTGCCCGCGATGCTTTTATCAGGCGACCGGGATGACGGGCAGGTCCAGCGTGATACCACCGCTGAAACGCGTTGCCGATCCGGCGAGGGTTTCATGGGGAACGCCTTTGGCCACACTGCTCACGCGATCGAGACGCAGCAGTTGGTCGGCGTTCAACTGCACGTCCAGTGCCCCCAGTGTGGCATCCAGCTGTTGGCGGGTGCGCGAGCCCAGAATCGGAATCAGTGTGGTCGCCGAACGCCTGGCTTGTTCGCGCAGCCAGGCAATGGCCACGTGGGTCGGGCTGCTGTCGAGTTCCGTGGCAACGGCCAGCAGGGTATCGAGCAGGGCGGTTTCCCGGGCGCTTTTCTCGGCATGAACCAGCATGCCCAGCTTGCTGGCGCGGGTATCGCCCTCAGTGTTGCGGTATTTGCCGGTGAGAAAGCCGCCGCCCAGCGGCGACCACAAGGTGGCGGCCAGTCCCAGCGCTTCGGCCATCGGCAATTGTTCGCGCTCGGCGGTGCGCTCGGCCAGGCTGTACTCGACCTGGATCGCCGCGACCGGCGCAAAACCGCGTACCTCGGCCAACAGGTCGGCCCGGGCGATGCGCCAGGCCGGGAAGTTCGACAGTCCGGCATAATGAATCTTGCCGGCCCGTACCAGGTCGTCGAAACCGCGCAGGATTTCCTCCATCGGCGTCACGCCATCACTCATGTGCGCCCAGAACAGATCCAGGTGATCGGTTTTCAGTCTTTTCAGGCTTTCTTCAACGGCACGAACCATGTTCTTGCGGTTGTTGCCGGTGTGGGAGATGCCGGCAGCCGGTGTCGTCCCAAGGGTGTACTTGCTGGCGATGACCAGTTGATCGCGTTCACTGGCAATGAACTCGCTGAGCATGGCTTCCGACTGGCCACCCTGATAACCGTTGGCGGTGTCGATGAAGTTGCCGCCGGCCTGCAGGTAACCGTCGAAAATACGCTTGGCCTCGTCACGTTCGGCGCCATGGCCCCAACCGGTGCCGAAGTTGCCGGCGCCCAGCGCCAGTTCGGATACCCGCAGGCCGGTTTTACGGCCAAAAACCTTGTAGTGCATGGCAAGACTCCTGAAAGAGGCAAAGAGATATAAATTACGCTAAACATTTATAAATATTATGCACGGAATATTCGGCGTCAAGCGCCGTTTGGCTCAAAACACATTTCACTCTCGGCTTCGCCGTCTGGTGGCATACTGCCGCGCATGAATGTCGATTCCCCCCTCAGCGCCTGGCAGCAGGCCATTGAACAGAAGGGCTTCGTCCAGGACGAGGCTCAGGAGCATGCTGTCTGGGCCTTGCAGAAGTGCCATGAGGCGCTGAACGAAGGGCGTTCGCCGATCAACGGCGTCTACCTCTGGGGGCCGGTCGGGCGGGGCAAGACCTGGTTGATGGACCAGTTCCATCAACATTTGCGGGTGCCGGCCCGACGCCAGCACTTCCATCACTTCATGGGCTGGGTGCATCAGCGTTCGTTCCAATTGACCGGGACGGCCGACCCCTTGAAAGCCCTGGCCCGCGAACTGAGCGAAGAAGTGCGGGTGCTGTGCTTCGACGAACTGTTCGTCAATGACATCGGCGACGCCATCATTCTCGGGCGACTGTTTCGGGTGATGTTCGAGGAGGGCGTGGTGGTGGTCTGCACCTCCAACCTGCCGCCGGACCAACTGTACGCCGACGGATTCAATCGCGACCGCTTCCTGCCCGCCATCGACGCGATCAAGCAGCATATGCAGGTGATTGCAGTGGATGGCGGCGAAGATCACCGCCTGCATCCAGGACAGGGGCTGCAACGTTACTGGGTGGCCGTGCCCGGACAGCCGGGGGCGCTGGCCGATGTCTTCGCGATGCTGACCGTCGGTCAAGCGGCCAGTGCCGGCCCCGTCAAGGTCGGGTATCGCGCATTGTCGGTGGTGCAGGCCACGCAAGGCGTGCTTTGGTGCCGGTACGGCGATCTGTGCGAACAACCCTTTTCCGCCATGGATTTCATCGCCCTGTGCGACACCTACAGCGCTATTCTGTTGAGTGACGTGCCAAGCCTCAGCGCGCCGCAACGGGCCGGACGCATCGCCCGCGGCACGGAGGACGCGGCTGTGCGGGTGGATGCCGGAGACCGGGAGCTGCCACAGTTATCGGTGCACGACGACGGCGTGCGGCGTTTCATTGCCCTGGTCGACGAGTGCTACGACCGCAAAGTGCCGTTGTACCTCGAAGCACAGGTGCCGATGGATGCGCTCTACACCGAGGGCTATCTGGAGTTTCCTTTCCGTCGCACCCTCAGTCGCTTGCAGGAGATGCAACTGGAACGTTTCGCACAGGCTTGATATTCGAATGGAATGAGATCCCGCAGCCACGGGTTTCAGGAGGCATCAGCATGAGTCAACCGCTGTCGCACCATTTGCTGACCATGGCTTACCAGAACGCCTGGGCCAACCACCGATTGGCCAAGGCCTGGTGCCAATTGAGCGCGGACGATCTGGCTGCCCCGCGCGTCAGTTTCTTTCCCGGTATCCGCGCGACCCTCAATCACATCCTGACCTGCGACTGGTTCTATGTTGACGCCCTTGAGCGTGAACTGCGTGGCGATGATCCGCATTCCGATTGTCGTGTGTTCTTCAAGGATGAGGAGCCGTTCACTCAAGCCCTGGACCTCAAGCGCGAACAGGCCCAGGTGGACCGGCGCCTGATTGCCTACTGCGAACAAATGCGCGATGCCGATCTGGGCAGGGTGGTGACCATCGCCCGGGCGACGCCGCAACACGACAGTCGCTTGCGCATGCTGTCTCACCTGTTCGAGCACCAGATTCATCATCGGGGGCAAATCCACGCCATGCTCAGCGGAACGTCGGTGAAACCTCCACAACTGGACGAGTTTTTCTGTGCCGGCGAGTCGCATTTGCGGGCCGAGGACTTTGCCGAGCTGGGGTGGACGGAAGCGCTGATCTGGGGGCATTGAAGCGGCGACGGTTGCCACGTTCGGGGCGCTCGCGCTAGGGTCGCGGTTCCCGTGGGTAGCGAACCCTCGGGCCATTGAATGTGATCGAGGATGGAAATGGATTCCGCAGAAATTCTTGTGCTTCAGGCCAGCTATACCAACCCTGTGCATGCCGAGGCCATCGGCCTGGTATTGAACGGCTATGCCCTGGACCCGATGGGCGGCGGACACGCCTTGCCTGCCACAGTTCTGGAGCACCTGCCTGGCGAGCTGGCCAAGCGTGCCCATGCGTTCAGCGTGCTGGCCTTTGTCGGTGGCGAACCGGCCGGGCTGGTCAATTGCTTTGAAGGATTCTCGACGTTTGCCTGTCGGCCACTGGTCAATGTTCACGATGTGGCGGTCATGCCGAAGTTTCGTGGGTTAGGCTTGAGCCAGCGCATGCTGCAAAAGGTGGAGGAAATCGCTCGTCAGCGCGGTTGCTGCAAAATCACCCTGGAAGTGCTTGAAGGCAATGCCGTGGCGCAGGCTGCCTACGGCAAGTTCGGCTTTGCTCCGGGTGAATTCGATCCGGCGTACGGGCGCATGATGTTCTGGACCAAGGCGCTTTGATCGGCGCATAAAAAATACCGCTAACCCCAACTCTGTAGGAGCGAGCAAGCTCGCGATGGAGGCACAGGCACCGCGGGGTGTCAGGTTGCCAACGTCATCGTTAACGACCATCGCGAGCTTGCTCGCTCCTACAGAAGGCGCAAAAAAGGGCGCCTATCAGGGCGCCCAACAGTAATCTCTGACTGAAGAGCAAACAGTCAGAGGTGCAACAATCATTTGGGTCTGTAGGACTCGGTCATTTGCGCGGTCTGATCGTCCGGAACCCGCAGTTCGTTCGTCTGGCTTTGCGTGGTATTGCCCAGCGCCAGTTGCTGGTTGTAGCGCAAGGTTTCGTAGTAGTACCTCATGCGTTCCGCCCCCCCTTCGGCAAAGGCGCCGGCGGAGCCCAGCGTCGTGACGAGGGCGAGGAGCAGCGTAATGCGCTTCATGGTGTGCCTCCCACTTACAGGTGTCGGATGCCATTCGTCCATGAGTCAATGAATCGAAGTCGAGCGCTCATTATCCGCCGATTCCGGCAATTGGGAATGAACAGTCGATACAGGTTCAGGAGGTGTTGGCACTACTGACGAGCGAAGGTCACGCAATGGCGTTGATGTTCAGTCGTTGAATGACCGCAATGGGCCAAGGACTTGAAGGCATGGGAAGCAGCACAGAACTGCTTCCGGGGTGCGAAGGTCTTCAGGCGTGAGGGGCGCGCTGGGTCACAGGCAAGGGTTGTTGTCCCTGAATCAACTGACGCAGTTGAGCCAGTTCCTGCTTCAACTGATCGCGTTCGTCCTTGAGTTGACGCAGTTCATCGCGACGGATCGTGACGTAAAGGGTTTGTGCTGGCAGTGCGGTGTGTACTGTGCCCATTGCTCACCTCGCAAATGGCGTGTCTCAACGTAGAGCCGCCGAAAATCAGCGGCAGAACTACTATCGGCGCCAATTTTGATTTCTTTTGCCCGTGAAGGGAACTTTTTTATTTTTCGTGGTCGTTGTGTCTTCGCCGCGATTGCCGACGTTATCAGTCAGGATCGGGCACAATGCCCGGAAACTTCATGCCAACGCTCTGGACTAACCTCAGTGAGTCGCGTTGGGCTATAACCTTTGACACACTTTTATTTGTAGTAGGGAGCATCAGCACATGCAACTCGGGATTATTGGACTGGGCCGCATGGGCGGCAATATTGCGCGGCGCCTGATGCTCAACGGACATACCACCGTTGTGTACGACCGTAATACCGCCTTCGTCGACGCCTTGAGCGAAGCGGGCGCCACCGGCGTTGCCGATTTGCCGGCGCTGGTCGCCGGCCTGGCCAAACCGCGAGCGGTGTGGGTCATGCTGCCGGCAGGCGCACCGACCGAAGACACCATCGACACCTTGAGCACCTTGCTCGACGCCGGCGATACCATCATCGACGGCGGCAACACCTTCTATAAGGACGATATCCGTCGGGCGAAAACCCTGGCCGAAAAGGGCCTGCATTACATCGACGTCGGCACCTCCGGCGGCGTCTGGGGCCTGGAGCGCGGCTACTGCATGATGATCGGTGGCGATACCCAGACCGTTAAGCGTCTGGACCCGCTGTTCGAAAGCCTGGCCCCGGGCCTGGGCGACATCCCGCGCACCAGGGACCGCAAATCCGATGACGACCGTGCCGAGCGCGGTTACATCCACGCAGGCCCCGCAGGCGCCGGCCACTTCGTCAAGATGATTCACAACGGCATTGAGTACGGAATGATGCAGGCCTTCGCCGAAGGTTTCGACATTCTCAAGACCAAATCCAGCACTAACCTGCCGGAGGATCAGCGTTTCGACCTCAATGTGGCCGACATCGCCGAAGTCTGGCGCCGTGGCAGCGTGGTGTCCTCGTGGCTGCTCGACCTGACCGCCGACGCACTGGCCAAGGATCCGAAACTCGACGCCTTCTCCGGTGAAGTGGCCGACAGCGGTGAAGGCCGCTGGACCATCGAAGCGGCCATGGAGCAAGCAGTGCCGGTGCCGGTGTTGTCGAACTCGCTGTTCTCTCGCTACCGTTCACGCGGGCAAGGCACGTTTGGCGACAAGATTCTTTCGGCCCAGCGCTTCGGCTTCGGCGGCCATGTGGAGACACCGAAAAAATGACCCATGCGATCCGCAGAAAATCCAAGGCTGATCCCGCGCCACCGACAACGCTGTTTCTGTTTGGCGCTCACGGTGACCTGGTCAAGCGCCTGCTGATGCCGGCGCTCTATAACCTCAAGCGCGACGGTTTACTGGGAGATGGACTGCGGATCGTCGGCGTTGACCACAACGCCATCAGCGATGAGGGCTTTGCGCAAAAACTCGAGGACTTCATTCGCAACGAGGTGGGCAGCAAGGTCGGCAAGGGCAATCAGTCTCTTGATCCATCATTGTGGGCCAACCTCGCCAAAGGTATCAGCTACGTCCAGGGAGATTTCCTGGACGACAGCACCTATCAAGCGCTGGCAGCGAAAATTGCTGCCAGCGGCACGGGCAATGCGGTGTTCTACCTGGCCACCGCGCCGCGCTTTTTCAGCGAAGTGACGCGCCGTCTCGGTGCGGCAGGATTGCTGGAGGAGAGCCCCGACGCATTCCGAAGAGTGGTGATCGAAAAGCCTTTCGGCTCAGACCTGGCCACTGCCGAAGCGTTGAACGCATGCCTGCTCAAGGTCATGAGCGAAAAGCAGATCTACCGCATCGACCACTATCTGGGCAAGGAAACGGTACAGAACATTCTGGTCAGCCGCTTCTCCAACAGCCTGTTCGAGGCTTTCTGGAACAATCACTACATCGACCATGTACAGATCACCGCCGCCGAAACCGTCGGGGTGGAAACCCGTGGCAGCTTCTACGAGCACACCGGTGCCTTGAGAGACATGGTGCCCAATCATCTGTTCCAGTTGCTGGCAATGGTCGCGATGGAGCCGCCGGCCGCTTTTGGCGCCGATGCGGTTCGCGGCGAGAAAGCCAAGGTTGTCGGGGCCATTCGCCCCTGGACGACCGAGGAGGCCCTGGTCAACTCGGTGCGCGGCCAATACACCGCAGGCCAGATCGATGGCAAGCCACTGCCCGGTTATCGAGAAGAAGACAAGGTCGCCGCCGACAGCAACACCGAAACCTATGTCGCGCTTAAGGTCATGATCGATAACTGGCGTTGGGTCGGCGTACCGTTCTACCTGCGTACCGGCAAGCGCATGAGTGTGCGCGACACCGAGATCGTCATCTGCTTCAAACCGGCGCCGTACGCGCAATTTCGCGATACGGAAGTCGACGAACTGCAGCCGACTTACCTGCGTATCCAGATTCAGCCCAATGAAGGCATGTGGTTCGATTTGTTGGCCAAGCGGCCGGGCCAGACCCTGAAAATGGACAACATCGAGCTGGGGTTCGCCTATAAGGATTTCTTTGAAATGCAGCCGTCCACCGGCTATGAAACCCTTATCTACGATTGCCTGACGGGCGATCAGACGCTGTTCCAGCGTGCCGACAATATCGAAAACGGTTGGCGCGCGGTGCAGCCGTTCCTCGATGCCTGGCAACAGGACGCCACGGTGCAGCCCTATGCCGCAGGCGAAAACGGACCGCAAGCCGCCCAGGAGCTGCTGGCTCGCGACGGCCGCGTCTGGCATGGCCTCGGATAAACGACACCACCTCCTGTAGGAGCGAGCAAGCTCGCGATGGTCGTTAACGATCACACTGGCTGTCTGATGCCCCGCGGTGTCTGGTCCTCCATCGCGAGCATGCTCGCTCCTACAGGGGGGACGGTTCTACAGCCAGAAGCTCACTGCATACCAACCCAGCACACCCATCACCAGGGTATACGGCAGCGCCATCCATACCATGCGCCCGTACGACAACCGTATCAGCGGTGCTATCGCCGAAGTGAGCAGGAACAGGAAGGCCGCCTGGCCGTTAGGCGTTGCCACGCTTGGCAGGTTGGTGCCGGTGTTGATGGCAATGGCCAGGGTTTCGAAATGCTCGCCAGTCATCTCGCCTGAAAGAAAGGCGCGTTTGACTTCCGTGATGTAGATGGTCGCCACGAACACGTTGTCGCTGATGGCAGACAGCAAACCGTTGGCGATGTACAACATGCCCGGCTGCCGGTCGGCGGGCAGCGCCAGGACCCACTTGATCAGTGGCGTGAACAGTTGCTGGTCCTGAATGACCGCCACCACGGCGAAAAACACCACCAGCAAGGCCGTGAACGGCATCGCGTCCTTGAAGGCCGTACCCAGACGGTGTTCATCGGTGATGCCGGTGAGGGCGGTAATCAACACAATCACCATCAAACCGATCAAGCCCACTTCCGCCACATGAAACGCCAGTGCGCCGATCAGGACCAGGGCCGCCAGTCCCTGCACAATGAGTGCTGCCCGTTCACGAGCGGTACGTTCGGCTTTGTCCTGTGCGGCGTAGCCGGCCAGCACGCCGCGTACGTTGTCCGGCAGCAGCGTGCCATAACCGAACCAGCGTAATTTTTCGAGCAGGACGCAGGTCACCAGGCCTGCCACCAATACGGGCAGCGATACCGGCGCGATCTTCAGGAAGAATTCGGAGAAGTGCCAGCCCATCTCATGGCCGATCAGCAGGTTCTGCGGCTCGCCGACCAACGTACACACACCGCCCAGCGCCGTGCCCACGGCGCCATGCATCAGCAAGCTGCGCAGAAAAGCGCGGAATTGATCGAGGTCTTCGTGATGGAGCGTGGGCAGGTTCCGGTCGTCGTTGAATTCGCTGTCCTGGCGAGGATCGGTACCCGAAGCCACACGGTGATACACCGAGTAAAAACCGACGGCTGCGCTGATGATCACCGCGGTGACGGTCAAGGCATCGAGAAACGCCGACAGAAACGCCGACAGAAAACAGAACATCAACCCCAACAGTGCCTTGGAGCGCACGCCCAGTAACAGGCGGGAGAAAAGGAACAGCAGCAGGTCTTTCATGAAGTGGATACCGGCCACCATGAACATCAGCAGCAGGATCACCGGAAAGTTATGCGCCAGTTCATCATAAAGCGCCTGGGGCGAAGTCATTTTCAGCAGCAGTGCTTCGAGCAGCAATAGCCCCCCTGGCATCAACGGATAGCATTTGAGTGCCATGGCCAGGGTAAAGATGAACTCCAGCACCAAAAGCCAGCCTGCCGCCATCGGACCTGCGGTCCATAGCAACAAGGCGTTGATAATCAGAAAGGTGACAATACAGACTTTGTACCAGCGAGGTGAGTTGCCGAGAAAATTATGCGCGAACGCCTGGGCCATGGAACCGGACATCGGCCACTCCTTGTTTTAAGAAGCGCGCAAGTTGCCGTAAGTGCAAGTGAAGATCAAGGATCGGCAACTAGGATCAGCCCAGATAACGCAAGACCATCGCCCGGTAGTTTCCGTCGAGTGAATAACCACCGACCACGATGTTTCCGTCGGTTTGAACGGCCACTGAAGTTGCCGTATCGAGACTGTGGCCAATCCGGGTGCGAACCCATCCGGCTCCCTCGCCAAAGTTACGATCAAGTTGCCCATCGGACCGATAACGACCAAGAATAAAGTCGGCTTCGATTCCCCCGATGGTCGCGCCGGCGGTCACCACGCTGCCATCTGGCTGTGCCTGGGCAGCCGTCCACTGGCAGCCGCTGCGGCCGATCTCCAGCAACTGTGCCTGTCCGTCGTTACAGTGCTTGTCCGGACGGCCATTGATATGAAGTTTCAAGGAAAGGCAGTGCATGGGATCGCGGCTGCTGCCAAAGCACTGCAGGTCACCGTTTCCTTGCTGGACAATCTGGCTGACTTGAACACTGCGCCCATGCGCCTTGAAGCTCATGAAGCCATCCACGGCAAAATGCTCGTCCAGGCTGCCATCGCAGTGATAGCGAGCCAGCAGGCCTTCCTCGGGAAAGTTGATCGAGCCACCGACCATGATCCGGCCATCGCTCTGCACTTTTACACTGTTGAGCCAGGTGTTCATCAGCAAGTGCCTGACGACAACAAAGCCGCGACCGTTGAAGGTGTTGTCCAGCTCGCCATCGCTATCGAGCCGTATGAGCATGCCGGCATGATCGGCCAGTTCGAAGTGGTGGTTGGCCAACAGCACGATTCGACCGTCTTGCTGAATGCTGGCGTCACAGGCTTCAGCCCCCGGCAGTCCGGGAGGCAACCAGCTATCGCGGACCCCATGGGACAGGTTGCCCGGCAAGCGCACCACACGCCGACCGTTATTGCCGAAGCGCCGCACCGGACAGCCCCGGGCGTCGAACAGTGCCAGCGCCGGCAGCGTGCGGTGAGCATTTTCGTAGTGCAGGCCGACCAGCAGGATATGCCCGTCGGGCAGTACATGGACCTTGCCGGCCGTGGCTTCGAAGCCCGATTCGAATTGCCCGATCACGCTGCCTTGGTGACCGAATGCCATATCCGCCGAACCGTCCTCCAGCAATCGCGCCAGGCCAAAGCGGCTGCCATCGAGTGTTCCGACCTTGGCTGCCACCAATAACCGACCCTGAGGATCTATTGCGACGCCGTTTGCCATGCTCCAGAGGCTTTCAGCGAAGTACACCTGCGCCATGCCATGTCTGGCGAAAGTGGCATCGAGTTTCCCGGTATTGTGGAGTGGAGTGGGAAAAGACAAGACGGGCTGGATTGACATGCACGCACACCTCCTTGCGAGTCGTCATGATCCATAAGTGGTTGTGGCGACTTTATAAGGAGAATATTCAATCCCTGAATGGCCCGGCGCACAACTGACAGAACTAACAGACGGAGGGTCGTTATGTGCCACAACACTGACTTTGCGAACCATTGAAAAGCCTGCAAAGAATTCAGTCGCGCGAAAGTTAAATTAAATACACATCGAAAGTTGATCGGAGCATGAAAGCCGATTAACTAATGACCCGGGAAGGAGGGCGCGGATTACCCTGGGTAATCCGCAAAACGATCAGTGCGGCATCGACCAGGACTGCAGTGTGTAACCTTCCTGGCTCAACTCCTCCCGGGCTTGTTTGAGCAGGCGCTCGAGCTGCTCAGGATCGGTGTAGGCACTGCTCGGTATCTGCTTGCGGCCTATACTGTTGTTGGTCCGGTCGATAACGGTCAGGCTGAGTTCGCCGTTGCCGTCCTGTGGCGCCCAGGCCACGCACTGGAAAGGTTTAAATGCGCGGTCGGCAATCAAAAGAGCTTCGTTGATACGGAGCGGGGCGTTCATGGCATCTTCTCTCTGCGGGCCCAATCAAGTGATGTACCGACGGTTGGGCTTACCGTTCGGCAGGTTACTTGTACTGATGCCCGCAACCGGGGGCCGGGTCACACATAATCAAAAGAAATTTAAAATTTCTTCCCGGGAATAAAGAAAACATCGGCATTGAAAGCTGGGTGAAAGGAAAGAACTCGTTAGGCAACTAACAATACAGTCGCTTATAACTATTTGAGAAACAACCCTATAGTCAAACGATACAAGGCTGCGTCAAATTCTTGCTAATGTTACAGCCAAGTCCGCCAAATGACTGTTTTTAATAAAATTTCATAGAATTTGGCGTCAAGGAACAGCCATGAGCGAAGCACCTGCCTTAAGACGTTTATTAGTGGTGGATCCCTGCGACGACTGCCATCGTCTTTTGCCGGGGTTACGTTCCGTGGGTTGGGACGTGGACAGCTGTTCATTGGAGAACGCCGCCGACCGAACGTGTGATGTCGGCCTGTTGCGCTTGCAGCCCTTCCATCTGGAGCGCCCGGACGCTGTCAAGGAGTTGATCAGCCGCAGCGGAACCGAGTGGATCGCCGTGCTCAATCAGGAAGTCTTGCGACTGCAGAATGTCGGGGACTTTGTTTGCGAATGGTTTTTCGATTTCCATACCTTGCCGTTCGACGTCTCCCGGGTCCAGGTCACGCTGGGTCGGGCGTTCGGAATGGCGCGCCTGCGCGGGCAGGGCACGGTTCACATTGATCAGCCCGAACACGAATTGCTGGGCGATAGCAGGCCGATACGTGAATTGCGCAAGCTGTTGAGCAAACTGGCGCCCACCGAGTCGCCGGTGTTGATTCGCGGTGAAAGCGGGACAGGTAAAGAACTGGTCGCCCGTACGCTGCACCGGCAATCCATGCGCCACAGTAAGCCTTTTGTCGCGATCAACTGCGGTGCGATTCCGGAGCATCTGATCCAGTCCGAACTGTTCGGCCACGAGAAGGGGGCCTTTACGGGGGCCCATCAACGCAAGGTCGGGCGAATCGAAGCGGCAAACGGCGGTACGCTGTTTCTCGACGAGATCGGTGATTTGCCCCTGGAGCTGCAGGCGAATCTGTTGCGTTTCCTCCAGGAAAAGCACATTGAGCGAGTGGGCGGCAGTCAGCCAATTCCCGTGGATGTACGGGTGCTGGCGGCAACCCATGTCGATCTTGAGGCGGCGATCGAGAAGAAGCGCTTTCGCGAAGATTTGTATTATCGGTTGAATGTGTTGCAGGTCGCGACTGCCCCCCTGCGTGAGCGCAATGGCGATCTGTCGATGCTGGCCAACCACTTTTCCCATTTCTACAGCCATGAAACCGGCCGCCGTCCGCGCAGCTTCAGTGAGGACGCCCTGGTTGCCATGGCCAAGCATGACTGGCCGGGGAACGTTCGCGAACTGGCCAACCGGGTGCGTCGTGGGTTGGTGCTGGCCGAAGGCAGGCAAATCGAAGCGCGGGACCTGGGGCTGATCAACCATCAGTCCAGTACGACCCCCATGGGCACCCTGGAAGACTACAAGCAACGTGCAGAGCGCCAGGCCTTGTGCGATGTCCTGAACCGGCACAGCGACAATCTGAGCATCGCCGCCAAGGTGCTGGGCATTTCCCGGCCCACCTTCTACCGTTTGTTGCACAAGCATCAGATACGTTGAACAGCAGGTTTGCCGATGGTTGCAGTCAACAAAAAACCCGCTCAAACGCGGGTTTTTTGTGGGTCGCGGATCAGAAGTAGTAAGGGAATTTCAGACTGAAGGAAAAGTCCGGCGCATCGTCGGTCAGGCCAATGGCCAGGTTGGGAACGATCGTCAGGTTGTCGCTGGCTGCCAGGGTCATGCCGATGTTGAAGTTGGCCGAGTTGTAATCGCTGTTGGTGATCGATTGCCAACCACCATTGTCCGGCTTGATCTTGCTCTTGCGCGCGAACTGATCGGTGAACGAGAAGGACATACTCATTTTCTCGTTCAGGGCGAACGCGATACCGGCACCGACCTGCCACGAATCGCCCAGTTTTACCTTGCCAGGCACCTTGGAGTCGACTTGTGGGCTGATGTCACTGAATGAGTCCTCAAAGTTATAGGTGTACGCCAGGCTGCCGAACAGCACCGCCGGGTCGAAGGTCTTGACCAGCGAGACACCCGGGGTGATCGACCAGACACCGTTGCCGGTCGGCAAGTCCTCGGGGACCGCAAGGTTATCGTTGCCCGGGTCCTGGATCAGCTTGATGCCGTAAGGGTCTTTACCCGTTGGCGCCTTCACGCGCAGTGTGGCGACCGCGTCAGGCAGGCTGGCCGATTCATCGAGGAATTTGTAGGCAATGCCAACGTTCACGTCGCCGATGGTCGGGTCGCGGGTAACGGTGGCGTCCGACGTCACCGGACCGGCACCACCGGCGCCTCCGGAGGAATACGTCGATTCGCGATACACCACGGGGACGTTAATGTCGAATTGCCAGCGCTGCGCCACGTTGTAGCGGCCGGTCAGGTCCAGGGTCCAGTTATCGGCCTTGATTCGGTCGATGTTGATGTTACCGAGGAAAATCGAGTCCAGTGCCAGGAAACCGTTGAGCGTCAGTGCTCGCGTATCGTAGTGCGTATAGGTCATCCCGGTTTCGAAGCTGAATTTGCCGCCGCCAAAAAAGCCGCTGGCTTCGTCGTACAGGTTCGAAACGCTCTGTGCCGGTTCCGAGTCGTCCTTGAGCGACTGCCCATAGGAGCTGCCGGTGGTTCCGGGCGCGCCCTCAGCCACCGTCTGGCCACTTCTGGGCGGTTGGGCGGGGGATTTGGTCAGGCGTTTTGGCGCAGGTGTCGCAGGTGTTTCTTCGACCTGGCGAACGCGCTGTTCAAGTACCATCAGCGCGTTCTGTTGTGCTTCGTAACGCTGTTTGAGCTCCATGAGTTCTTGTTTTAGTGCTTCGACCTGGGGATCCGGTGCTGCATATAGCATTGAGGCCGGGGCCAGACTACTCAGACAAACAAAAGCCTTGAACGTTAAAGATCGATGCATGGGTTAGCCGTCCCTACTGATACGTCTGTTGAGACTGAGCGTAGATCAGAATCCGGAAGTGCGAAGACCTTTGAGCTGGTCCAGGTTTCCGTTCAGGGCCCCGGCAGACGGTACGTTGTTGTTGAGCACGACATTAAGAGACGTGAGGTTTCTGACCACGTTGCTGCCGCCCAGTAAGGTCGTGTTCTGCATGAGCCCACCCTGGGCCAGGCGTTGCACGGTGCTGCCCTGGTTGTTGTTGGCCACGATATTGAGCTGCACGCCCGCACCGGTCGAGGAAACGCTCAGTGTGCCTGCGCCATTGGTGCCGGTCAGTGTCGAGCCTGAGTCCAGCGCCTGGCCCTGCGGTTGCGTTACCGGTGCCTGGCCGCCTTTTGCGACATTGATATCCACGTTGTTGTAGGCCGTGTTGTTGTCACCGGCGGCCCGTACGACCTGAGTGACACCTTCGGTGCTGTTGAGGCCGCTGCCGCCGGTCACGGTACCGGTGCCGATGGCAGACCCTTGCGAACTCGCCGATCCATTGGCTTTTTCGTTGATCATCGACACATAGAACTGTGGCTTGATGGTCGTTTGTTGAATCTGCATCGAGGAGGTGGCGCCGATCACTTCACCATTGGCGTTTTGCCAGGTGCTGGTCATGACCACGCCGAAACTGACGATCCTTCCCGGCATGACAAAGCGGCCTCGCAGGCTCGCCAGTTCCTGATCGTTCAGTTCAATGGGTTTGAGTATTTGTGCCTGGGCCGGCAGGCTGGCGGCCAGGCAAGCCACGACCAGCCAGATTGGAGTCTTCATGAGATGCTCCCGGAGCCTCGTGCTCCCTTGTTATTAGAAGAAGTCGCTTCGGATGAATCCGAAATCCAACAGCTCTGCGTCTTGCACTGGCGCGAAGGCATTGATGCGGTTCTTGGCGGTCAGCGGCATGGGTGGGTCGAGCAACGCATTGGTTTTGTCGTAGCCCTGACCGATGACGGCAAAGATGATGCCGTTCCAGCCTTTGACAAAGTCGTCGACTTTGTAACGTTTATGACCGAGCACCGGATCGCCGATGTACACCCAGTCCTTCTGGACTCTTTGCAAGACCACGAAATGTTTGTAGCCACGGATGTCCATGAGTACGACAACCGGGATTTTGATTTCGCTCAGCGTTTGCGTCGCGACGCGGTAGCCGCGGGCCCGCATGCCGATACTTTCCACGTAGCGTTTCATGTCGAGCATTGAAAAGCCCTGGACACGAACGAGATTCTGATCGGAGTGTTCCAGCATGCCTTCAATGACCTGCTCTTCGTTCACGTCCAGCCAATAGGCCTGGCGCAGGATGGTCGCCAGCGCGGCCGCTCCGCAACTGAAGTCGGTCTTCTGCTGCACCAGGTCTTCGAATTTACGCTCGCGTATGCTCTGGATCGGCTTGTACACGACCGCGCCACCCGGCAGGACGGCAAGCGGCATTTGTGCAGCCTCGCTCACACTGGCAACGCAAAGCAAAAACGCCAAGGCGGTTATGCGCATGGTGAGAAGCCTTCTGGTCAGGTTGAAAAAGGCCCCCGTAAGGGGGCCTCCACAGACAGCCTTAGAACGACTGGTTGGAAATGGCCAGCGAGTTGCTTTGTTGGTTGCCCACACCGGCAGCTACGTTGACACCCAGGTTGCCGCTGCCGCCATTCACCGAGCCACTGAGGGTTGCGGTGTTGGTTACAGGGTTTGCCCAGCCAGTTGGAGTCAGCACTTGATAGGAGTAAGTGTTGCTCAAATCAAATGAACTGCTCTCGCTGTAGCTCTTGTCGACGTCTTTTGTAGAAGAAGACGATTTTGAGCCAGACTTGTCGAACGAGCTGTCATACGACTTATCGAACGAGGAGTCGTACGATTTATCCCACGAAGAGCTCTTCGTTTTGTCGTGCGATTTGTCGATGGATGCGCTGAGCGTTGCATCGACCGATGCATTTACAGTAGTGCTGCGGCTGTGCTCGTGACGGCCGTTATCCCAAGTGACGGTCTTGGAAGCATCCAGCGACGCGTTCAACGAAGCGTCCAGAGAAGCGCTGCTGGTAGAGTGCGATTCCGAGTTTTTGGAGCCACTTGCGTCGAAGTGGTTGGAACCACTTGCGTCGAAGTGATTGGAACCGCTCTTAGCCCATTCGCTGGAAGCGCTCTTGTCGACGTGCAGACTGGAAGACTTGTCGTAGGAAGAGCTGCCGCTGGCGGTTTTGGTAACCGTCAGGGTATCCACGCGATAAGTCCGGTCAGCGGTGTTTTCAACGGTCAGGCCGGGGCTGCTTTGATCAGCCGAAGCAGTGGCTGATGCGCTACCCAGTGGCGCATTGGAGTTGGCAATGGCCATGGTGTTTTTCTGTTGGTTGAGGTCCCCACCAGCAACGTTGATCCCCATGTTGCCGCTGCCGCCATTACCCGAGCCACTCATTACGCCCGAGGCTGTGCTGCCGTAGTTGTAGACCTTGTTATTGTCACTGTATTGCGTGACTTTAGCGGTCGAGTTGGCAGTGCCGAAGACGAAGCTGTTATCCAGGGCAGAGGTGGCGCCAGCGTTGGCGATGGCGGCGGCGTTGTCTTGTTGGTTGCCGTCGCCTGCTGCCACGTTGACACCAACGTTGCCGCTGGCGCCCGACGCAGAACTGCTCATCTCTGCGTTGTTTTGTGTCCCTTCGTTGAGGATGCGGTTGCCGGTGCTGCGCTGGTTGTCCATGGCTTTGGCAGTCGCGTCAACAAGGATCTTTGTTGGAGGAGGGTTGTGGTGACCATTATGGTGATGATGGTCACGACGATCGTTTTGCCCAGCTTGTACAGCAACAGCCATGACCGCAGCAATTGCGAAAACCAGAGGCTTTAATGCCATCGAAGGTTTCATGGTGATTCTCCGTACTTATTTTAGGTTAAGTGTTGTTACTACCTATTTGGGTCAATCCACGACCCGTATGCTGAGGGTGTTGGCCATTCGGTTTCCCACCCCGGCACTCTGATTCAACTGAATCACCCCACGGCTACCGGTGAATGCCTGGTCACTGGTCGTGACCTGGCGATGGCCTGGTGCGGAGTCAGTTGGATCGGAGTTGTTGAGCAGCGCCACGTTCTGTTGCCTGAGGACGCTGTCATCGATGCTTTGCGGCTGTGCGCCGATACTGATACGCATTGCGTTGGCTTGCTGGTTGCTGGCGCCCGCGCTCTGGTTGACACCCAGGGCGCCATTGCCGTGACTGAAGGAGTCGCCCCGAATGCTGGACTGGGCATCAATTCTGGGGTCGACCACGCTGCGCGATCGTTGGCGTATCTGCGTGGTGGCGCTGGCACCATGGCCAACGGCAATGGCCCGGGCGTTGGCCTGTTGCTGCAGGTCGCCGGCAGCCTGGTTGACCGAGAAATTGCCCTGATACTGCGCGCCCGAATTGTCGATATCGGCGTTGTTGATGGCGGGGGGCTGGGCTAAGGAGGAGGTACTGAAGAACATGGCGGCAAGCAGCAGCGTACGATTCATCTTAACGGTCTCCCGTTATGACTTTCAGAGCACCCAGACCTTGCTGGACGCTTGAATTGACCATGTTGGCAATGCCGTTGTTGCCCGAATTTCCCGAACGCCCTGCAGGAATGTTGGAAAGCTGGGTCTGGTTGGTGATGTTGCCGCCCAGGTTGTTGGTGCCTTGTGCGACCAGGCGGCTGATACCCGACCCACTGGCGACACCGGCAAAATCGCCATCGCTCAATTCGTTCGTTTGCGCGAGAACTTGCTTGGACGGGTTGGCATTGACGGTTGTAGGGTTAGGATCGGGAGCCAGCGGTGGAACCGTCGCGTTGCGCGGTTGCACATCTCGCTTGATGATGATGATGCCGTTATCGGCCTGGACAGGCAGGCTGATCGTTGAGCCCAGTGCGCAGCCGATCAACAGGAGGCTATAGATGCTCTTTTTGAATGTCCCCACGGCGGCAATTCCTTCTGTAAGTGGAACGCTGGCCCTTATCAGCGTTGTGAGGTGAGGAGCAGAAGGTGTGCCGTTTTTTGTTTTCCTTTAAGAAACAGCGAGTTGGCCTAATTTGTTGATGGGGAACAAACAAATTTGTAAAGCCGCTGAGACAGACGCATGCAAAAGCGCCGTCCATGCGGGCGGCCATGCTCATCGAGGGCGTTCAGAGGAGGTTGTAACAGTGGCGTTACATTTTTTTGCTGAAATGCTCAAACCGCTCTAACTCGCAGGTTTGAGCGCAGATGAGTGTTTCAGGAATGGACAGGTGCGACAGGAGTATTTCTCCTGTCAGGGCTTGAGCAAGCGTGTAACCGCCTCGAATGCCGCGTCCTTGCGCTGTTTCCAGTCGCCTTGCAGCACCTGGTAAGGCTGCTGGTGCAGCTCAAGCCATTGTCGGCTGGCCTGGAAAAACGCCTGACGTTCTGCCAGTTGCGGTTGGCAACGCTGTCCGTCGTCATGCCAGGGCACGGATTCGGGGCTCAGCAGCAAATGCAGATCGTAGCGCCGTGCCAGCAATGCCTGTTCGATCCATTGCGGACAAGCGTCAAACAACGTACGGCTCCAAAGCATGTTGCTTAAAAGGTGCGTGTCCAGAATCAACAATGCAGGTTGTTCGGCACGCGCCTCGTCCTCCCAGGCAAGCTGGCCATTTGCTATGGATGCAATGTCGTAGTAGCAGGGTAGCCGGGCTTCTCGTTCGATGAAGTGCCGAACGTATTCGCCGACCAATATGCCGCCAAAATTGGCGTGAATCTCGTTCGAAAGCCAGCTTTTGCCGCTGGATTCCGGGCCCGCCAATACCAAAGTCCTCATGGCGCTGGCACCAGGTCGCTGCGCCATGTGCGCCAGCCTTGAATCGCCAGCAGGGTAAACAGGCCATAAAGGGCAGCCGTCAGGTACAGCCCCTTGTACAGGAACAGGCCGACGAAAATGCAGTCCAGGACAATCCACAAGGGCCAGCACTGGACACGCTTTTGCGCCATCCAAAGCTGCGCCACCAGGCTGAATCCGGTGAGCGCCGCATCGAGCCAGGGTTGTGCCGCGTCGGTCCAATGTGTCATGGCGGCACCCAGCAGCAGGCTGCCGATGGCGCCGATGGCCAGCCCCGTCGCAACGGATTGCCCCTGCAGCCGACTCACTTCACGCCCGGATCCTGCATTGCCTGCCCGGGTCCATTGCCACCAGCCGTAGATCTGCAGTGCGGCGTAGACCATTTGCAGCAGCATGTCCGAGTACAGCTTCACCTCGTAAAAGATCCAGCTATATACCAGCACCATCACCAGGCCGATCGGCCAGCACCAGGGGTTCTGTTTGACGGTCAACCAGACGGCAATGACGCCGAGGGTGGCGGCAAACAGTTCAAGCCCTGACATGAAGAGTCCTTGGGGGAAGTCGAAGAGGGGCGGATTGTAGCGGCAGGCGCTGCCGAACAGAACCGGCGTGTGCACCGTAGCGGCCGCCGCGCAAGTCCGGCGGCGGCCGCAGCGTTGAACGCCTGGGAAATCTCAGACCCGGAATGGTTTGAGCAAGGCGTTGACCTGCTCGCTCAACGCCTTGAGCTGCACACTGGCCGCGCTGGACGATTGCGCTGCCAGCGCGGTGCTGTGCGAGAGCCCTGCCGCCTGGGTGACGTTTTGATTGATGTCTTCGACCACATGCGCCTGTTGCAGGGTTGCGCTGGCGATCGATGCATTGAGCCCATTGAGGTTGCGTAACGCCTGGCCGATCGCATTCAGGCTGGCACCGGCCAGGCCGGCTTGTTCGATAGTGAGTTGCGAGGCCCGGCTGCTGTCGCCGATCACTTTGACGGCGGCCTCGGAATGACTCTGCAAGCGTTCGATCATTTCCTGGATTTGCGCGGTGGATTGTTGGGTACGCTGGGCCAGCAGGCGTACTTCATCGGCGACGACGGCAAAACCTCGTCCCTGTTCGCCGGCGCGAGCGGCTTCGATGGCTGCGTTGAGGGCCAGCAGGTTGGTTTGCTCGGCGATGGAGCGAATGACTTCCAGAACGCTGCCGATCTGCGTGCTTTCAGCGGCCAGCGTGCGGATCACCTCGACAGCCTGTTCGATGGTCGAGGACAGGGAGTCGATCTGTTGCAGGCTGCCATCGATATTGATCTGCCCTTGTTGCGCCTGTGCCTCGGCATCGCGCATTTCGCTGGCGGCATGCTCGGCGTTCTTTGCGACATCCTGTACACCGTAGGTCACTTCATTGATCGCGGTGGCAACCAGCTCCATCTGTTGCGACTGCTGCTCACTACGCTGCCGGGCCTGTGTGGCCTCGATGCCCAGTTCGCTGGATGATTGGTCCATGGCACTGGCAGAGACCTGCAGCTGCCCGATGACCTGGCGCAGTTTGTGGGTGAAGGCATTGAAGTGCTGCGCCAATTGCGTGACCTCGTCCCGACCGTGGGTATCGAGGCTTCGGGTCAGGTCGCTTTCGCCGCTGGCGATGTTGGCCATGGCGGTCACGGTTTGCTGAAGCGGCCGGACGATGCTGCGTGCGATCAGGACGACCAGTGCGGCCATGATCAGAGCAATGGCCAGGCCGATCAATGAGGCTTCCCACACCTGAACACGGAACTCGGCTTGCATGTCATCGATGTACACGCCCGAGCCAATCACCCAACCCCAGGGTTCGAACAGCTTGACGTAGGAAGTTTTTTCAACCGGTGCGCTGGCGCCCGGTTTTGGCCAGCGGTAATTGACCATTCCCGCGCCTTTGCTTTTGGCAACGGCAACCATTTCGTTGAATACCGCGAAACCGTCAGGATCGCGGATAGCCGACAGGTTCTGCCCGTCGAGTTTCGGGTTGGCCGGGTGCATGACCATCACGGGTGTCAGGTCGTTGATCCAGAAGTAGTCGTTCTGGTCATAGCGCAGTCCGCGAACGGCGTTCAGGGCCTGCTTTTGTGCGGCCTCGCGGGTGAGGGTGCCGGCGGTTTCAAGGTCATGGAAGTAGGTCAGAATGCCACTGGCCGTCTGCACCACATGTTGGGTTTTCTGTGCCTTGGCTTCGTACAAATCATCGTGTATCTGCTTGAGCATCAGCAGCCCCAAGGCCAGCAGCATCACGACGGCCACGATCAAAATAAGCCACAAACGCCGGCTGATCGACATAGTGCGCAAGCTGTTCATAACACGGTGCTCCGGTTTCTTGTTCTTGTGGTCAGTGATCGCCGGCATCCTGCCAGGTGCGATAGCGCGGCAGCGCGAATCGGACTTGTCTGATAGGCTTTCGGCCCCGTGCGACAAAACCTGAAGCCGACGTGATTTTTCACGGGATTTTCAGGTGACTGAGGGGATCTTGTCCGCGCGGGACTTCGACTACGCTTTTTCGCGATAAACACTTTTTGGAAAACTGACGGGGCATGCGCCGATGCATTGCCTTTTGGGGGATTGATGGATCTTTGGACGGCCTTTCAGGCATTGATTCTTGGGGTTATAGAAGGGCTGACGGAATTCCTGCCGATTTCCAGCACCGGGCACCAGATCATTGTCGCGGACCTGCTCGACTTCGGTGGCGAACGTGCCATGGCGTTCAACATCATCATTCAGCTCGGGGCGATCCTGGCGGTGGTGTGGGAGTTTCGTCGCAAGATCTTCGACGTGGTGATCGGTCTTCCCACCCAGCCCAGCGCTCAACGTTTCACCGTCAATCTGCTGATTGCCTTCTTGCCGGCGGTGGTACTTGGGGTGATTTTCGCCGACCTGATCCACCACTACCTGTTCAACCCGATCACCGTGGCCACCGCCCTGGTCGTTGGCGGCCTCATCATGTTGTGGGCCGAACAGCGCCAGCATCAGGTGCATGCCGAAACGGTCGACGACATCACCTGGAAAGATGCCTTGAAAGTGGGCTTTGCCCAGTGCCTGGCGATGATTCCGGGTACTTCGCGCTCGGGTTCGACGATCATCGGCGGTTTGCTGTTCGGCTTGTCGCGCAAGACCGCAACCGAGTTTTCGTTCTTCCTGGCCATGCCGACCATGGTGGGTGCGGCGGTGTACTCGGGCTACAAATACCACAAGCTTTTCGTTCCGGCCGATTTCCCGGTATTCGCCATCGGCTTCGTCACGGCGTTCATTTTCGCGATGATCGCGGTCAAGGGCTTGCTCAAGTTCATCGCCAGCCACAGTTATGCGGCATTTGCCTGGTATCGCATCGCCTTCGGCCTGCTCATCCTCGCCACCTGGAAGTTCGGTTGGGTCGATTGGAGCGCCGCCACGCCATGATGGATTCCAGCGCGCGCAACAAGCCCGGACGCAAGGCCCGCGTCGAGGTTCGCAATCTTCGGCTGAAGCTGGTGGTGTTTGCGATATTGTGCGCGCTGCCGCTGGCTGGTTCGTTGTGGCTATGGCTGCGTGGGGTGTCGCTGATTCCTCTGGCGGCCTATGGCCTGGCCAGTGCGCTGGCGTTTTTGCTGTACTGGAGTGACAAGCGCAAGGCCCGCGTCGACCAGTGGCGCACACCGGAAAATGTGCTGCATGCGCTGGAGTTCGCCGGCGGTTGGCCGGGGGCCCTGCTGGCGCAACAGGTGCTGCGCCACAAAACCCGCAAGTTGTCCTTTCAACTGGTGTTCTGGTTCATCGTGCTGCTGCATCAGGTGTTCTGGATCGACCAGTTGTTCCTCGGTGCGCAACTGTTCGCCTGGCTCTGATAAAGGCGGGCTCCGCTGAATGAGCCCGCCTAGAGCAGCAGCCCGACCTGGGTGCGCTTGGGTAACTTGCCGACCACCAGTTGGTGCGAGCGGCGTAACAAGTCTTGCAACTCCTGGGTGCCGAGCGGGTAGGGCGTCGACATGATGATCCATTGGGCCCGCGCCAGATAAGGCGCAGGGCCAATACCCGGACGGTCGCAATGGCCGAGAAACAGGTCCTTGTCGACCTTGAACGCCAGGGAATCGCCCCGCAGGCCCTGCAGGGCGAACATTTTGTTCCCGGCTACGGAAAACACCCGTACGCCTCCCCATTTGTAATCTTCCCGCGCACCGGGCAAGGCCAGGCAGAAAGCCGCCACCTGTGCCTCATTCATGCGTCCGTCCTTCATAGCAATCGCTCCCCGCAGGCATTGAATGATTCCACCAGATGGTCGATCCAGGCGCGTACGGCCGGCATCACCCCGCGCCGATGAGGGTAGACCGCTTGCAGCCAACCACCCGGCAGCGACCAGTCGGGCAGCAATTGCACCAAAGAGCCGTTCTGCAATTCCTGCTCGCAATACATCATCGGCAACATGGTGAATCCCAGGCCGGACAAGGTACTGGCCTTGCGCACAATGAAGTCGTCGATACCGAGCCGCGCTTCGAGTGCCAGCTCACAGCTTTTACCCTGCTGATCCAGCAGACGGATGTGCACCAGGCGGTCGGCTTCCAGGGCGCCGAGCACCGGCAGGTTCTTCAGATCGTCGGGGTGGTCGATTTGCCGGCCTTGCAGGAATCCGGGGCTGGCAACCATCAGCATCTGCGCCTGGCGCAAACGCCGGGTGACCAGCAGCGGGTCTTCATCGCCCAGTTCACGTACGCGCAAGGCGACGTCGATACCTTCGGTCACCAGGTCGACCCGGCGATTGAGCAGCATCACTTCCAATTGAACCTGGGGGAAGCGCTCAAGGAAATCGCTGATGACCCCCGGCAGAATCTCATGGGCCAGCCCCACGGGACACGACACCCGCAAGCGTCCACGCGGTTCGCTGGACATGCTGGCAACGGCTTCATCGGCCATTTCGGCTTCCAGCAACATCGCCTGGCAGTGCCGCAGGTAGCGTTCGCCGACGGCTGTCAGCTTCAGCTGGCGAGTGGTGCGTTGCAGCAGGCGCGCGCCCAGACGCTCTTCGAGTTCGGCAATGCGACGCGAAAGGCGTGATTTGGGAATCCCCAATAATCGACCGGCCGCGGCGAATCCACCGGCCTCCACGACTTTGGCGAAGTAATAGAGGTCATTGAGGTCTTGCATGGCGGGGTACTCGATCGTTCTATCAGTGAGACAAACTATCGCATTGTTGCCGGCTAATCAGCCATTGGTTTCGCTTGTAGGATTGTCCCCATCAGATCGCCCTGGCGGCGATCCTCACCTGGAGATCCCATATGAAACTGCTGCATATCGATTCGAGCATTCTTGGTGACAACTCGGCTTCCCGTCAGCTGAGCAGCGAAGTGGTAAAGGCCTGGCAGGCCGCGGAACCCACCGCCTCGGTGACCTACCGTGATCTGGCCGCCGATGCCATCAGCCACTTCTCTTCGACCACCCTGGTTGCAGCAGGTACCACCGCTGAACTGCGCGATGCGGCACAGCAGCACGAAGCCGCGCTGAGCGCATCGACCCTGGCCGAATTCATTGCCGCCGATGCAGTCGTCATCGCCGCCCCGATGTACAACTTCACCATCCCGACCCAATTGAAAGCCTGGATTGACCGCATCGCGGTGGCCGGCCAGACATTCCGTTACACCGAAGCCGGGCCTGAAGGCCTGTGCGGTGGCAAAAAGGTGGTGATCGTTTCGACTTCCGGTGGCATGCATGCCGGCCAGGCAACCGGCGTGGCCCATGAAGAATACTTGAAGGTGCTGTTCGGTTTCCTGGGCATCACCGACATCGAGTTCGTCCGTGCCCAAGGCCTGGCCTACGGTGACGAAGTACGCGTCAAAGCCATGAGCGACGCGCGTACGCAAATCAGCGAGCAACTGTTCGCCGCCGCGTAAGGTTTGCATAAAGACTGACAGCAACGCAGGCAATCCCCAAAAAACTCTGTATTCTGATCACGCAAGTGTCAGATACAGAGTTTTTTGTTTCTGGCTGTTTCTGATGTTGGCCCAGGTTATGCAGTCGATGGCTAACGTCCTCGGTCAAGTAACAGGGTGGGGCATCCCATGATGCGTCTTTGTGCAGCCTTACTGATTTGTCTGTTCAGCAGCCTGAATTCAGTGCACGCCGCCCCTGCGCCGCATCCCCGCTGGAGTGTCGGCTACCACGAGTTGAGTTTTCTTGACCCCCTCGACCTGCAGCCGATGCGTGCCATCGCCTTTTATCCTTCCAGCGAAAAAGAGCATTCCAGCAAACTCGATGACTATACGGTCGAGGCCGGCGAAGACACCAAGGTCGCCATGGGCCGGTTTCCGATGCTGATGCTGTCCCACGGCAACACCGGAACACCATTGGCCCTGCATGACCTGGCCACGTCGTTGGCGCGCAAGGGCTTTGTGGTGGTCGCGGTGATTCATCCGGGCGACAACTCCAAGGATCACAGCCGTCTCGGTACGCTGAGCAATCTTTACGGGCGCCCCATCCAGATTTCCGAAGCCATTACTGCGACCCTGGGCGACCGCATGCTGGCGCCGTACGTCACCGCCGAACAGGTGGGGGTCATCGGATATTCGGCTGGCGGCGAAACGGCATTGATACTTTCCGGTGCGACACCGGACCTGGACCGCTTGCGGCGTTACTGTCAGGAACGTCCGGACGACCGTGACGCCTGTAACACCCAGGGTGAGCTAATCGTCGATCGCGATGATTTGCAGCCGGTGGCCGACCCGCGCGTTCATGCGTTACTGCTGATGGCGCCGCTGAGCCTGAAATTCGGCCGTCATACATTGGCTGACGTGCACGTACCGGTGCTGCTGTACAGCGGCGACGGCGACAAACTGGTGGCCGTCGACAAGAATGCCCAGGCGCTGGCGCGCAAGCTGCCGGTGGCGCCGGACTTCAAGTTGCTGGCCGGGGCAGGGCATTTTGTGTTCATGGCGCCGTGCAATGACGAACAGATCGTCATGATGCCGGCGTTGTGTACCGATGCCGATGGCGTCGACCGCGAAGACATTCACCGCAGCCTGATTTCCGAAGCCGGGCGCTTCTTCTCGCGCACCCTGGGCAAACCCTCGAGGGCAGGCATGCAAACCGCCGATCAGTAGGCCGGGTGTGACGTTCAGCTTGTGCCGAGATGCTGTGCCTGATCCTGGTGATTCGCACGACGCTTGAGCAATAACGTCAACAGCAAACCGCTGACCGAGAGCAGCGCTGCACTGAAGAAAATCCACGAATAGCCCAGGTTCAACGCCACCGCGCCCATCAACGGCCCGGCAATCGCCAGCGCCAGGTCGAAAAACACGGCATAGGCACTCAAACCGGCGCCGCGGCTGGAATTGGGGACCTGCTTGATGGCCTCGACCCCCAGCGCCGGATACACCAGCGACAGCCCGAAGCCGGTCAGGCCGGCACCGATCAAGGCGTAACCCGTCGAAGGCGCAAGCCACAAAAGCGCCAGGCCGACGGTTTCGATGGTCATGCAGGCGATGGCGGAGGTGAACCCGCCGAAGCGGTTGATGCTGGATATGAACAGCAGCCGCGCCAGGATGAAACACACGCCGAACACGGTCAGGCAGTAAGCCGCGCCGCTCCAGCCCCGGTTGAGGTAATACAGGGTAATGAAGGTGGTCAGGGTGCCATAGCCGATGGAAGCCAGGCTCAGGCCGGCGCCGAATGGCGCAATGCGTCCGAAGACCGCCCAGAAGGGCAGGCGCTCACCGCGCACCACCGGTACAGACGGTTTGTTGCGAATCAACACCAGTGCCACCAAGGCCAGGCCCGACAGGGCGATACCCAGGCTGGCAAAGCCCAACCGACCGACCATGATCACCCCAAGCGGTGCGCCTATTGCGATGGCTCCGTAAGAGGCGATGCCGTTCCAGGAAATCGAGCGAGCGGTGTGTTCGGCACCCACCTGGCCCATGCACCAACTGATGGTGCCGACGCCGATCAGGCCTTGGGCGATGCCGAGCAACAAGCGGCCGGCGATCAGAATCAGCAGGCTCAACACAGGGATACCCTGCAGCAGTGTCGACAGCAAGGTCAGCGCGCCACTCAAGACAATCCCCGACAAACCGTAAATGATCGCCCGCTTGGTGCCGACGCTGTCCGACATGCGCCCGGCCATGGGACGGCTGAGCAGGGTGGCAAGGTATTGTGAACCGATGGTCAAGCCGGCGATGACGGCACTGAAACCCAATTGCTCATGCACATAGCCGGGCAGCACGGCAATCGGCAGACCGATGCAGAGGAAGGCGATGAAGGTATAGAAGACGATGGAGACGATCTGCAGAGTGATCGCCATGGAGCTTTGCGTTGGCTGTTGCTGCGCAGACATGAGGGTTCGTTCGCGGACGGCGGTGGGAGACCTGCATGATGGCGTGGCGGGGAAATAAAAGAAAGCAGACTAACGATTAAACATTAAACATTGTAGGAGCGAGCGGTGCGGCGATCCGACTTGCCCGCGAAGGTCTTTGACAACGCCTTCGCCGGCAAGCCTGGCTCCTACAGGTTTAATTAGAACACGACGCCCTGGCTGCGCAGGTAGTCGTCGTAGGTGCCGCTGAAGTCGGTCACTCCGTTGGCGGTCAGCTCGATGATGCGGGTGGCCAGGGAGGATACGAACTCACGGTCGTGGCTGACGAAAATCAGCGTGCCCGGGTAGTTTTCCAGCGCAAGGTTCAACGCTTCAATCGATTCCATGTCCAGGTGGTTGGTCGGTTCGTCCATCACCAGCACGTTGGGCTTTTGCAGGATCAGCTTGCCGAACAGCATACGGCCTTGCTCACCGCCGGAGATGACCTTGACCGACTTGAGGATCTCGTCGTTGGAAAACAGCATGCGACCCAGCGTGCCGCGGATCATCTGTTCGCCCTGGGTCCATTGGCCCATCCAGTCGAACAGGCTGACGTCGTCTTCGAAGTCGTGGGCGTGGTCCTGGGCGTAGTAGCCCAGTTCAGCACTTTCGGTCCACTTGACGGAACCGGCGTCCGGCGTCAGCTCACCCATCAGGGTGCGCAGCAGGGTGGTCTTGCCGATACCGTTGGGGCCGATGATCGCCACGCGCTCGCCGGCTTCGACGGTGAAGCTGAAATTCTTGAACAGGGCCTATCGCTGCCTGGGCACCGGTGAATCGGGATCCGGGCTGGGGCTTTCCATCGT